>NZ_JBSFRK010000004.1:0-32260 GCF_053589195.1 Streptomyces sp. NPDC003379
GACATCGGAGGCAACGGCCTGAGACTCAGAAGACACACCAACATGCTCACACCGCCGAAGCCCCTGCACCCACAGAACTAACGAAAAACTCAGTAAGGGCTGTCCCGTAACTGCCCTGGTGTGAGCTGTCCATGGGCACTTCTACTCTCTCGACAGCGAGTTGAGAGACTCCTGGCATGGGATCTTGGGGAACCTTGGGGCCGGCGCTGTTGTCTCTGGCAGGTGTTGCGCTCGGCGCGGGCGGGTCGCTGTTTGGCCAGTACCTGGTGTCGCGGGCGAGCGCCCGGCAGCTTGAGATACAGGAGTCGGCCGCGCATCGTGCGGAGCTGAAGAACGTGATCCTGAAGTTCCTGAGCATCGCCCCGCTGTTCGGAGTCTCGAAGTCGGCGGCCGACCGGATCATCGACCAACTCGGCCCACTCCTCGCGCTCCAGCCCAGGCGTCGCTTCGCGAAAGACACGGTGCTCATCGTGGACGGCACCCTGGTCCCCACCCGCGACCACACGATCGCTGAACAGTCCAAGAACTACAGGTACTCCACCAACCACCAGGTTGTCATCGATGCCGACACACGTCTGATTGTCGTGGTCGGCCAGACCCTGCCGGGTAACCGCAACGACTGTAGGGCGTGGGAGGAATCCGGGGCCAAGACCGCTGTCGGGAAGACCGTGGCGATCGCCGACGGCGGCTATCCCGGAACCGGACTCGTGATGCCGCACCGTCGCCGGGCCGGTGAGGAACTCCCCGACTGGAAGCAGGAACACAACCGCTCGCACAAGCAGGTCCGGGCCCGCGTCGAGCACGTCTTCGCCCGCATGAAGACCTGGAAGATCCTCCGCGACTGCCGCCTCAAGGGCGATGGCGTCCACCACGCCATGCTCGGCATAGCCCGCCTGCACAACCTCACCCTCTCCGGACAGACGAGCAAACTGCTCAGCGACTGACCATGTCCGCAGCGGCTCAAAGAGCATTTAGGAGGCGGCACTTAAAGATCGTCAGCGTGGAACGATAACCACCATGTCTGGTCAAGTTTGGGTGTCACTCATATCGTTGGGCGGCGTCGCGCTCGGTGGCGCGCTGTCCTTCCTCATCCAGTTTGCGACGCAGCGGTCAGCCGAGCGGACGGAGCAGCGGCGGCAGCAAACCGAGTTGTCGGAGGCCCGGCGGGCGGAGCGGCTTGCGCTGTTGGAGCGGTTCGTCGAGGTGTCGGCCGAGGCGGAGCGCGCCGCCTACAGCCGGCCGCCTGATTGGGACGACACCAGCACCTGGTTCCTTGCGACCCAAGACGCCATGAACAGGCTGTGGGTCGCGGAGCGGCTGATCCGTATCCAGTTCCCCCTGCATGTGTATGACGCGGCACGCAAGCACTTCCTCGACCTCAACCGGACCGTGTGGGAAGGCTTGCCCGACGGTGAGAGCGTGCGCGATTACCTGGAGGACAACAGACTGGCCTTTCTCGACGCGGCCCGAGCGGTCATGGGATAGCCCTCGAAGGTCATTTACGGGACAGCCCTTAGGTTCAGGACTTGCTGGGCAGCTTACGGAGCCCAAGTACCTGCGCTACCAGCCGCCGGGTTACGACCCGGCTGAGGACAACGAGCACCGTACGGTCCGGGCCCGCGACCGCCTCGCCCGAGCGGCCGACATGATTGCCCGCCCGCACATCGTCCGCCACGGTGCGACGACGCACTGAATCTGCGGCAGCACTAACCGCTCCGTCGTGTCTGACCTGCTGGGGCATCTATCGGACTCGTCGATGAGTGTTGTACTCCCATGCCTACGAGGACGACAGACGGGCCGCGGTCGGCCGCGCGGAAGCCCCGGAATCGTCGACTTGTTCGGTTCTCGGAGCCCTTGGGGCGGTGTCGTGGTCTGCCCGAAAGCCGGCTGGCGGTCGTCGGGGCCGAGGCTGCACCTCACGCCTGCTGCCAGTGCTTTGTCGGCGTTTCCACTTCGGATCGGAATAAACCTTTCCAGGCCGATATCAGCTCTACAGGTGAACAATGCGGTGGTTCTCCGGCCTGACACTGAACGAGATGGAGGATGGCGTTGGGGCATACGGCCCAACCAGCACGTCTGTAGCGCCCTCGCTTCGTTGAGGGCGTTGCATATGCGTGCGAACGAGGGAGGGGCTTTGGCCCCGCTGTGCTCGGACCCGGTGCCGCGACCGTTCGAACCCCCAGAGCCGGGATGGGGGCGCTCCTCGCCCTGGGGTGGGTGGGGCGCCCACATCTCATTACCGGTGGCCTGTCGCGGCGATGCCGCGTTGCCTGTGGGGTCAAGGAGATCGAGTTGTATCAGTCGTGAGGGACGCGCGTGACGGTTGACCAAGTCATTGACAATTCTACTTTCCTGTCAGCCCCCGCCTCTTCCCACAGTCCGGTCGGTGAAGGCCGACAGGCGCGGGTACCGCGGCATGTCGCGTGCGTGATGGATGGGAACGGTCGGTGGGCGGCACAGCGGTCACTGCCGCGTACGTCGGGTCATCGGGCGGCGGAGGCGACGGTGATCGATGTCATCGAGGCGGCACGGGCGGCCGGGGTGGAGTGGCTGAGCCTGTACGCGTTCTCCACCGAGAACTGGCAACGTCCGGGTGATGAGGTCGATTTCCTCATGCAATTGGTGCGCCGTGTGGTGCGCAAGCACGCTCCTTTGCTGCACGCGCGGGGTATCCGCTGCCGGTTCCTCGGCGTAACCGACTCCAGGATTCCGGCAGGACTGGCCCGGGACTTCGACGACTTGATGACGCTGACCGGCAGGAACCGCGGCATGACGCTGACGGTGGCGTTCGATCACGGCGGACGCGGGGACATCGTGGAAGCGGCACGCTCCCTGATCCGCAGCGGAATGCCGGCCGATGCCGTGACCGAGCAGAACTTCGCCGCGCATCTTCCCTTGCCCGACACGCCCGATGTGGATCTCGTCATCCGGACCTCCGGTGAACAGCGCATCTCCAACTTCATGCTGTGGCAAGTCGCCTACGCCGAATGGATCTTTCCGCCGGTGCTCTGGCCCGACTTCCGCGCGACGCACTTCGTGCAGTGCCTGCACACCTACCAGCAACGCGATCGCCGCTTCGGCGGCGCAGCACCGAACGCGAACGGAGCACCACTACCGTGACCGACACAGCCAGCAGTCACCCCAAGGACACTGCCCCCGGCGCCCCCGATCGTGGCGAAGGCTCCCCGCGGCCGGGCTTCGATGCACTCTCCGATCCTCTGTTCGGTCCCGGTTCGCAGTTCAACCAGTTTTTCAACGATCCGCGCTGGGCCTTGGCCATGGTCCGGGCGACCGTGCTGGAGGCCGCTCACCCGCAGATCGGCGCCGCCCTGATCGAGAACTCGACATTCGTAGCCCACCCGTGGCGGCGGCTGAGCAACACCTTCCTGAGCATGCAGCGCATGTTCGGAGCCGACGATCACACACGGCAGCGGGAAGCGGCGCGTCTCAACCGCATGCACGCCCGGCTGAGCGGCACCGACGCGAAGCGGCGGCCCTACGACGCGATGGACCCGGGGGCCCGCGCCTGGGTCGTGGCCACCCTGTTCGAAAGCGCCGTCACCATGTGCCGACTGAGCGGCCAGCCCCTCGAACAGACCACCATGGAAAAGCTGTACGCCGAGTTCCAGGCATTCCTCGCGGCCATGGGCGACCAGGCCGGCCACCTCCCGTCAACCCTGCACGAGTTCTGGGGGTACTTCGACCATGTCGTCGAGGAGGAGCTGGAGAACACCGAGGCGCTGCGCATCATCCTCTACAAGCTCTTCGACCACCTCCCCGCCCCACCGGTGCTGCAGGGTGTGCCCACCGTGTGGGCGGCCGGCCGGGCACTCGCCGGGCCCGTCATCGGCGCCATCACCGTGGCATCCCTCCCCGAACCCTTCCGCCGACGCGCAGGGCTTCCCGAGATCCCCGGCGCTCAGACACTCACGCAAAGCGCCTACCTCACCATCGGCCTGGCACGCTTCCTGCCCGACAGCTGGATCCAGGCCGAAGGACTCGCCGGCCTGCTCACCCTTACCCCCGACAGCGACGACCCCCGCGCCAAAACCATCACAGCAGTGCGCGACGGGATGAAACGAGCCGGCGCCCTCTTCCGACTCATCACACCCCTCCCCGAGCAACCCGCACCGGCCCAGGCGACCGTGCCGCAGCGCAGTGCGGAGGAGTTCTTCCAGGACGTGCTCGACCAGACCGGCGACGGCTACCTGGAGTGGCCCGACCTCGCCGCCATGGCCCGGGAACTGTCCGGCCGACTCGACCTGGAGGAACCGCAGGAGACCAAGCTCTACAACGCCTACGCCGACTGGTGGCGCGAACTCCAGACAGCACTCGACGTCGATGGCGACGGCCGCATCAGCAAAGAGGAATACGCCGCAGGCGTGCCCACCCTCGCCGGACCCGCCCTCATCCGGGTCGCCGAGGTCCTCTTCGAAGCCACCGACACCGACGGCAACCAGTCCATCGACGCGGACGAATACCGGACCCTGTTCCGGACAGGCTTCCAACGCGACACCGCCGGCACCGCCACCACATACTCCCGCAGCGCGTTCGTAAAGGACTTCCTCTCCTTCATGACGGGCCGCCAACGCTCAAGCCCGTATGGCCCCCTGCTCAGCGACGCATGAACGCCGCGTCGCTGAGGCAGGCATACACGCCGTTCAGGACGTACGCGGCCCAGACAGCGCGGCGGCCGAACCCCTGGGATTCCTGCGGCGATTACGGCGGCCCCCGCCCCTGGGGCGCCGACGGACATCAGCGGAGCAAGGAGCGCCCACTGACGAGTACTGTTGAATGCCTTTGCTGTAACTGCCGGACAGCGCGACGGCGCTCATTGATGACGAGACGGTACGGCTGGAAGCCGCCCCGGTTCCTTCGCACCAAAGGTGCCGGGCTGAACGGCGCGTGGGTCGAGGAGGTACTCGCCGGATACCGGCTTCTGCTGCCTCTGGACGCACCGGAGTCGCAGGAGGACGACTCCGTCTTGGTAGTTGAGGCCCGCGACGAGCAGGCGGTGGGCCGCTTGCTGGCGCACTCAGCCGCAACGGCAGGGCAGCGGTGAATGCAGCCGAGACGGCGATGCGGTACAGCGCGAAGGCCCTAGTGGTGCAGGTTAAGCACAATGCATCTGGACGGCCCGCGTGATCACCGGTCAGTACGGCGCCGGCTGGAGTTCGGCTTCGTCGGGGTGGACAGCTTGGGGCGCCACTACAACCAGCGCCCGTTCCCTCACCTGCGCCCGGCAGTTGGCACGGTCGGGCCGCTGTTGGTCCATGCGCTCGGCCAAGCGATGGCGGAGGAGCTGTGACCGACATTGCCGACAGCCTTGAGGAGGCTCCGGCTGGGGTGCTCGCCGAGCACGAGCGGGGTCTCCTGGCCCGTGCTGTGGTCGTGGCGGAGGTTCTGGATGAGGACGGGGAGCGGACTCTGTCGATCCTCACGACTCCCGGAGTGATGGAGTGGGACGCCCTCGGCTGTGCCGGTACGGAGTGAACGCCGTACACCGTGCTCTACCCGCTGGACAGCCGGTTCACCGGTGCACCGTTGGGAGACAGGGCAGAGGATGCCCACTTTGTCTACCAGGTGACTGTGGTGGCCGATCGAGAGGACCAGGCCGAATGGCTTGCGGACCGGGTACGGCGCGCCGTGCTTGATCGCGTGGTGCCGGTGAGGCGGGCGTGGTGACCGCGATACAGCGATACGAATTGTCCGCCTCAGCTTCCTGATCGAAGGAGCAACGCACCAACTCGTAGCTTGCTGGGTTGAGGCTTGCGTGTGGGCCCCCGCCTGTCGACCGGGAGCCCACGTGCACCACAGCGTGAGGGGATCAGCTCGGCTGGTCGCCGGTGTACCGGTAGATTTCGCCGCCGGTGTTGACGTGCCACGCGTTGCCATCTGCGCTCGCGGCGATGTCGGAGGCGGTGCCGGGGATCTTGATCCACGGGTTGGTGCCGCTGGCGTCGTTGTTGGTGTACCGGTAGATACTGC
Source organism: Streptomyces sp. NPDC003379 (assembly GCF_053589195.1). Taxonomy (NCBI): domain Bacteria; kingdom Bacillati; phylum Actinomycetota; class Actinomycetes; order Kitasatosporales; family Streptomycetaceae; genus Streptomyces; species Streptomyces sp. NPDC003379. Next base: position 5,989 of record NZ_JBSFRK010000004.1, read on the forward strand.
CGGCGGGGTCGACGCCCCATACGTTCGTCCGGGAGCCCACCGCAATGCGCTTGAGGCTGCCGGGGACGCTCTTCCACGGGTTCGTGCTGTCCTGGTCCCCGGTGTATCGGAAGATCTGGTTGCCGCTGTTGACACCCCACACAGTGCCGTCTGCCGCGGCACCGATGTCACTCAGCAGCCCCTGGATCTTGATCCACGGGTTGGTGTCGAAGTTGGTGTACCGGTAGATGGCGCCGGCGGAGTCCACTCCCCACACGTTCGTCCGGGAGCCCGCATCGATGCGGACCAGGCTGCCGTTGATGTGCGTCCACGGGTTCGAGGCCCCCTGGTCCCCGGCGTACCGGAAGATCTGGTTGGCACTGTTGACGCCCCAGACGGTGCCGTCTGCCGCGGCACCGATGTCACTTAAGCCCCCCGGGATGTTGAGCCAGGGGTTTGCGTCGTAGTTGGTGTGGCTGTAGATGGCGCTCGCCGCGTTCACGCCCCATACCGTGGTCCTGGACCCTGCCGAGATGGCCGTGAGACCGCCCGCGACTTTCACCCAATCCGCCATGCCGAAATCGCCTCTCGTGGAACCGATGTTGACTCCATCCTCTGCGATGAGATGAGCGTATGGGGTGGTTAATGTTTCATCTATTACCAAACAAGCCTGTAAATCGACGTTTGCGCACGTGTGCGCCCACGTTGCGTAGGACCGGGGCTGCCCGACTCCGAGTACTTCGGCTGGAAGTGTCGTCCTTCCCCGGGGGGATCGACGCGAGCGCCGGAACATGCCTTCCTCGACCCGGATGGGAATCCATCCGGCACCCATGCATGATCGGCCCCTCTGCGCCAGAGGTCCCGATCCGTCTGGGTCGGTTAGGGGCTCACATGCCTCTTACGAGCTCGTTCGGTCACGTCGCCACGGTGATCGTTGACCGCTGTATCGTGATCGCTATGCAGCCACGGCCCACTCTCGACCGCGCCTCCTGCTCCTCACCGCGGAGGCCCCGCGCGGACGCCCAGCCACTTCTGGTTCGGGCCGGTTCCCCGACAGTCGTCGAGGGACGGGGCCTCTAAATCCTCGGGATTGCCGTCCCGGAATCGGACAACAAGCCTTGCAGGTCAAGAAGTTTTCCCGGCGTGGCGTAACCCGCGTGCTATGGCTCAACAGTGTCAACGATGCGGCTCACGTCCCCACCCGCGCCGAGCTGACCGCCGGCACCGATCTTACGGATGCCATCGCCGCCATCGACGGCTGGACCCTGTCGAACCAGGCCATCGACGTTGACCACGCTCGCTTCGCGCGGGTCCACGGCGCTCGCGCAGCGCCTCGCCGAGCAGGGTGATGAGAACGCGGAGGCGCTGGCCGCTCAGGCGGTGAAGGACCGCAAGAAGGCGCAGAAGGCCAACACCGCGGAGAAGAAAGCGGCGACCTCTCTCGACGGTGACCAGCTCGCGGACTTGGTGAAGCTCGTCGGGGGGCTGTCGAAAAACAAGGGCATCCACTCGGTGGCCGAGACTACGGGGCTGGCCGAGGACCGGATTATCGAGGTCGGGAACCTCGCAAAGAGTCCCATCAGGAAAACGGGCAAGGCCGACCGGTTCTTGTCCGATCTGGTGAAGGCGAACGCGGGCAAGGCGTACGCGGACGGCGGGATCTGGGAGCCGGGCGTGTACTCCTCATCCCGGGGGCTGATCAGGTTCGCGGAGCCCGAGACGGTCGCGGAGTCCTACATCCCGCACGCCGGCGCGAAGCGGGGCCGGGCGACGGCTGTGCTGGCTGAGACTGCGGACCGGTTCGGGTACGGGCTCGCTCCGCGTCGGCTGGTCGACGCACACGCGGGGCGCGGGATCCGCGGTATTACGCCGACGTCGAGCAGTCGGTGGGGCTGCGGCTGGGCTGGCTATCCGGTGGCGGTTTCACCGCCCCGTTGCAGGCGCCGATCCGGGGGAGTTCCTTCAAGGGTCGGGCGGCGGTCGTTATCGAAGCCGCGTCGGGGGCGTCGGTGACCGTGGCGGTCAATCACTACGGGCCCGTGTGGGTGCGCCTGGTCGCCGTGAACACCTCCGGCACTTTTGGGCCGCCGTCCGAGGCGGTGGAGGCCACGGCGCGCCGGGCGGCATCCGAGGACCTGGGCCATGGGGTTGTGCGGCGCGATCATGTTGCTGCTGGGGCGATCACTGCGGACCTCCTGGACGCGGACGCGATCAACGGCAAGATAATCACCGGTGCCACGGTGCAGACCGCCGCCGAGGGGCCGCGCATCGTCCTCAACTGGCCCGGCTGCGGGCGATCGGCACGAACGGCTCGGCGATCGGCATGGAGCCCAACGACGTCTATCCGTACATCTATTGGGCGTCCGTCGACGGCTCGAACCAGGCGTACATCAACGTCAGTGGCTCCAGCCCTTCGGATGCGAACATCGGCATCAACTCGGGGGCGTGCAACGACGCGGACGACAGCGGCGTCTACCGGTGGCGGACATTCTTCGGCAATGACTTCTTCGCTGCGGAGCGCATCATCGCCAAGACAGCCAAGCCGGTCGGCGGGCGCCTCTTCCTCAGCAAGAACTCCGCTCACCTGGGGTCTGGTGAGGACGGCGGCAGCCTGTCGCTGAGGCAGGGCACCGCCACCCTGTCCGCGGCATCGATCCGGGCGGCTGGCGTGCTGCGGTCGGACAACGTCTCCATGGGCACGGCGACCATCACCCCGGTGGCGAACAAGCCCACGTCCATCACCTTGAGCGGCGGGAACATCAAGGGGAAGAACTTCCGCGCGTTCGTCACCCCCGTCACCTCCGTGCCCGGCAAGACCGTCGTCGGGGTCGGCGTCACGGCTGTCTCATCGAGCGGCCTGACCATCTGGGGGTGCACCGCACCAACACCACACAGACCCTCGTGCACTGGATGATCATCGGAGAGGACTGAACCACCTATGGACGAACCGGCCCCGGTCACCATGATCGACACCTGCCGCACGCCGGGCTGCCCTGTGGCAGGGCGGCGGTTCACGGCTGATCACTCCGGGACTGGTGACCTGGGGGTGTGCGGTGGCCCGGCCGAAGCCGTGGGAAGTCGACGATGAGCTGTGGGCGGTGATCGAGCCGCTGCTGCCCAAGGTGGAACCTCGGATGCGGCATCCGGGACGCAAGCGGCATCCTGACCGGCTGGTGTTCCAGGGCATCCTGTTCGTGCTGCACACCGGGATCTCCTGGGAAGACCTGCCGCAGGAACTCGGCTTCGGGTCGGGCATGACCTGTTGGCGCCGCCTGGCCGAATGGACCGAAGCCGGGGTGTGGCCCCTGCTGCACGGGGTCCTGCTCTCCGAGCTTCGGAGCGCGAACGCCCTGGACTTTTCCCGGGCGACCGTCGACAGCTCCCACATCCGGGCGTTGAAGGGGGGAGCCAGGACCGGACGAAGCCCCGTGGACCGGGGCAGGGCGGGCAGCAAACACCACCTGATCACCGACGCCACCGGTATCCCGCTCGCCGCCACCCTGACCGGCGGCAACCGAAAAAAACGACGTCACCTAGCTGATCCCGCTCCTCCAGGCCGTGCCACCGGTGCGCGGCAAGCGTGGCCGGCCCCGGCGCCGCCCGGGTGCGGTGCTGGGCGACCGTGGCTACGACCACGACAAGTACCGCCGCCCGCTCTGGGATCTCGGTGTGAAACCGCTGATCGCTCGCCGCGGCACCGAGCACGGCTCCGGCCCGGGCGCCCAACGCTGGGTCGTGGAGCGGGCGTTTGCCCATCTGCACTGGTTCCGTCGCCTGCGGATCCGCTGGGAGATACGCGACGACATCCACGAAGCCTTCCTTACCCTCGGATGCGCACTCATCTGCTGGCGGCGCCTGATGGGGTTGCGTAGGAGTGCTGGGTGAGACCACGTGCTGGACCTTCCGGATGTCGCGGTTGTGGAGATGCGCGACATGGTGGTTGCGGCGACGTTTTCTGACATGTCGTGTCGGCGGGTCGGGTCAGTGGGTGAAAGCGACAGATGCCGCAAGATCCTTCTGGGTTTCGAGTGCGGCGAGACGTCTGGTGAGTGCGGTGTGGATGGCGTCGTAGGTGTCGGAACCGAGAGGTAGGCGCAGGGGCGGGTTCGGGTGGCTGGTGGTGTCGTAGATGGCGGCGGCGAGCTTGGCCGGGTCGCCAGTGAAGACGCTGTCGTCAGCGGCCTCCAGGTAACGCCGCGTCCGGCCGACGGCGTTGTCACGGTAGGCGGCCGTTTCGGTGGTGTAGTGCAGGGCCGAGGCGAAGCCGGTGCGGGTGGCGCCGGGCTCGACCAGGGTGAGGTGAATGTTGAAGTCGGCCACTTCGCGGCTGACGCTCTCGGTGAAGCCTTCCAGCCCCCACTTGCCCGCGTGATAGGAGCTGTGCGTGGGGGTGGCGATCTGGCCGCCCATGCTGGAGATCTGGATGATTCGGCCTCCGCCCTGCTCGCGCATCGGCTTCAGGAAGGCCCGGGTGATCAGCATGGGAGCGAGCAGGAGAACCTCGATCTGGTCGCGGATCTGCTCGACGGTCATCTCCTCGGCGGCGCCCACGACTGCGTATCCGGCGTTGTTGACCACGATGTCCACCGGTCCGCACTGGAGGGTCCTGCCGACCACTTGGTCGACGTCGGTCGGCCGGGTGAGATCGAGGATCTCGACGGTCAGCCGGTCGCCGTACGTCTTACGCAGGTCTTCCAGGGCCGCGGGGTGGCGGACCGTGGCCGTGACGCGGTCGCCGCGCTGGAGGACGTGTGCGGTGAGATGGCGGCCCAGGCCGCCGGAGGCTCCGGTGATGAACCAGTGGCGTACGGCCTTGTCGGACGGAGTCGGCATGGAAGTCTCCTGGAGTAGAGTGTTACCGGAATACATTCCGGTTAGGAGTTAAGCGGAATGCATTCCGGAATGCAACCGAAGACTGGCACCGGAGGAACCTGCATGCCCCCCACCCCTCGCCGGACCAGGAGCGATGCGCTACAGAATCGGGAGCGCCTGCTGGAGGTCGCCGTGCAGGTCTTCGCCGAGCAGGGGCTGGACACCGCACCGGCCGCCATCGCCAAGCAGGCCGGCGTCGGTGTCGGCACGCTCTACCGGCACTTCCCGACACGAGAAGCCCTCATCGACGCCGCCTACCGACACCAACTCACCCGCGTGTGCGAGAAGGCGCCAGACCTCCTCACCCAACATCCGGCCGCCGAGGCCACTCGCATCTGGATGGAACACTTCCTCGAGTACGCCACGGCCAAGAGCGGCATGTCCGCAGCACTCAACGCGGTCATCGCCTCCGGAGTCGACCCATACGCCGACAGCCGCGCACTCCTTACCGGCGCCGTCGCCACCCTCCTTGATACCGGCGCCCACGACGGCAGCCTGCGAACCGACGTCACCTCCGACGATGTTCTCCTCCTCATGGGTGGCATCGCCTACTCCGTGCAGCACGGCAGCAAAAAGCAGGCCCGTCGGCTCGTCGACCTCCTCATGGACGCGCTGACCAAGGGCTCGACCGCGAGCTGAACCCAAGCCCCCGGATCCGGCGCGTCCAACGTGCGCGCCGGCACGGCCAATCCATCGAGCGGCGCTGTCGACGCTCATGAGCTCCAGGCACATGACACGCACCAAACTCCGAGCGCGTTCCGTCAGGAGCGGCGCTGGCCCAGTCCCGAGCCAGGCTCGACGAGGACCACGCGCATCTGCGGCAAGGGCATGAGAGCAGTAGGTAATCTCCGCAAGCCGCGACGGAGGAAAGATGGGGACAGGCAGGGTAAGAACTCCTAGGCCGACCAGGCCCTGATTCCCCCACGAACTGCCGCCTGACCTGCACTTATAGCCTCTGACCCGCGGGAACGCCTACGGTCGCCCGTGACCGACAGTCGGGTACGGGTCGTGCTCCTAAAACGGGTGTCGCAGGTTCGAATCCTGCCGGGGCGCAGCGCCTGAACAGGCAAAACAGGAAAAAGCCTCCTCAGAGACCACTCCGAGGAGGCTTTTCCGTGCTCCGGGGACAGACGGGGACAAGCCCTCCTGAGCGGCGTCGCCGAGGCACCTTGCCTGGATGATGCACAGTTATGGCCTTGCACAAGGAGTGGGCTCCTTGTGGTGAGTGCATCCGCCTGCGCACATCGAGGACGACAGTGAAGAAGACGCTCGTTTTCCCCCTAGCCACCGTTACCCTGCTGGCTGTCGCCTGCTCGCCAAGCGGGGGCGAGACCATCAGCGACGACACGGCCGACACCGCCAAGAAGGCACAAGTCACCGCCTCGCCGACCGCGTCCCCGACGCCCACCCCGGAGGAGACACCTACGGCGAGGCCTTTCATCCTGCCCGCGGTCAAGGGCAAGACCCAGAGCAGCGCCGTAAGCTTTCTGCGCGACTATCACCTCCGGCTGGGGCTCATCACCAACCGAGCGGCGCACAAGGAGATATCGCTCCCCTCAGGGGGCAACTTCGACAGCTGGGTCATCTGCTCCACGGACCCCGCCCAGGGAAGCCGGATAACGAACTCCACCGAGATATACCTCTACCTCGCCCAGGCCGCCTCCGCGTGTGTCAGACCCACGCCCAAGCCACTGCCGAAGAAGACCTACTCGACGCCCGCACCTGCCTCCAAGAAGCCGGACCCCATGGGTCCACGCGCCTGCCCCGACGACGGCAGCCAGCCCGGTTACGCCTGTACCTCCACAGGCAAGGTCGTCGTGGAGGGTGAGTTCTGCGCGGGGGCCGATCACGGCCGCACTCTCAAGGCCAGCAACGGGCGCATGGCCACTTGCGAGGACTACAACGGGTGGCGCTGGAACGCCTGACGATGTCGTCGCCCTGGGCGAGCACTCGTCTCTCCGACCCGGCCGCGCATCAGTCGCCGGCGGCAGCCGGAGCGGGCTCGAATCGGTTGCCTAAAGCGGGTCCTCCAGGTTCGAAGCCTGCTGGGAGAACCGTGTCTGACCAGGCAAAACAGGGAGAGGAAGCCCCCTCGGAGATCACTCCGAGGGGGCTTTTTCGTGCTCCGGGGACAAGCTCTCCTAGCTGGCGCCCGTGGCGCCGCCCCGTCGACAATCGGCTCCACCACACCTATGCCAGTCCACGCCCCTGAGAGGCACTGCCAGTCGAGTCCCACGCGCTCGCGAACGGTATGCGGTGCTCTCCCGAATCGTTAGCTAGCGATCACCCGCGATATTAAAACGACCTCTCCGGCCCACTGCTCGTTCCCTCTCGCGCCGGAAGGCCGACGTTCTCATCGCCGGAGCCCGGGACGAGAACGGGCCGCGCGGGGGCCGACGGACGCCTCGGGGTGTTCGAGCAGGGTGTGCAGGTGCGCGTCGCCCGATACGAACACGTTGTGCGGGGCGCCGCGCCCCAGGGGCATATGAGGTGCGGGAACAGGCACGTGGCGGGGGTCCTATGGCCGGAATGGCAACTGTGCAAGGCGCGTCCGCGGTGACACTTTGAGGCCCCCTCGCGCACGACAGCGAGGAGATCCTCTCAGGGGGTATGCCATGCGCATCAACTACTCGGACCGCGGTCCGTCCCCGCTGGAACCGGAGAAGCCCGGAGCGGCGGGTGAGCGGGACTCGACCTTCGGCTGGTGGGGTGCCTTCAGCATCCAGAAGTTCGTCAACCAGTCGCCGCTGTACCACACGCACGCCGATGCCACCGGCTGGCTGGCGTACCTCCAGCAGTTCTACGACCGCAACTTCTGGTTCGCCGACGGCGGCGCGCAGGTGTGGGCGTACGAGGAGACGTACGACAACTGGCAGGACCGGTACGGCATGGACGCGGTCTGCGCCGTCTACCACTCCGGCCACGGCGGCATGGACGGCAACGGCGTCTTCTTCGCCCCGCTGGGCGCCGTCTGGGACGGCCGCAGCGACGCCATCTCCAACCGGATGGCCCTCGGCAACGAGAAGGCGAACTACGTCTTCTGGTCGACCTGCGACTCGCTGAAGGTGACCGGCGGCCACTCCCCGGTCCGCACCTGGGCCGGTCCCAACATCGGCTTCCGCATGATCTTCGGGTTTGAGACGGTCAGCATCGACAGCCCGGACTACGGAAGGAAGTTCTGGGAGAAGTGGCGGGCCGGACAGACGTACTGCGACGCCTGGCTGAACGCCAGCTGGGACATCTACCACGGTCAGGCGCCCTCGGTCGCCGCGGCCGGCGCCACCCAGGCCGAGGCCGTCAACCGCCTCAACACCGAGCGGAACTTCTACCGCGAGCACGTGCCGGACAACTGGTACGCGTGGCGCTGGTACTACGCCCGCGAAGGCGTCAGGGAGCCGCTCACCCGGCTCCCCGGGCAGCAGCAGATCGTGCAGCTCGCGCCCCGCGACCCGAGCGGGGAACTCGCCCGGCTGGGGCAGCTGGCCGACTTCCCGTCCGCGGCGCTGCAAGAGGTCCAGGTCGAGCGGCAGGGCGTGCTCAACGCGACCTCCGGCGACCGTGTCATCTCCACCGGCCCCCAGGGCATCCGGTGGGTCAGGCTCGCCGAGCCCAACCACCGCAACACCCAGCAGCTGCCCACCGACCGCGCGATCGCGGCGGCGCGCGCGTTCGCCGAGCGGCACGCGGACGGCGCCGAGCTGGTCGTCGACAGCGTGCACGACCTGATGCAGAACTCCGGGACGAAGGACGGCTCCGAGGTCGGGCGACCGGTCTCCCTGGAGACGCATGTGACGTTCCGGCAGGTCTTCGACGGCGTGCCCGTCATCACGCCGGGCCGCGGCCTGATCCGCGTCGGTCTCGACAACGACGGGACCGTCGTCCAGTCGCAGATCGCGACCCGCGAGGCCACCGGCGTCACGCGCGAGCCGAGCACGGATGTCGCACCGCCCGAGCCCAAGGGCGGCAAGCCCGCGGCGGCGGCGCTGGAGCGCGACCCGCGCAAGGCGCTCGACGCGGCGCAGAAGACGCTGCTCGCCCACCTCACGGCGGTCACCGCCGGCGCGTCGCAGCAGCGGGGCGCGGCGGCCCAGCAGGAGCCGCGGGTCCAGGACGTGCCCGGCACCTTCGAGGTCGGCTACGAACTGGAGGGCAACGAGGCGTACCCGGCGGCCCGCAAGCTGATCGAGATCGGCGCGCGGGACAGCATGTTCCGGACCCGGCGCTGGGTCGTCGCCCCGCTGGCGAGGTAGGGACTCAGAAGTAGGGACTCAGAGGGAGGGACTCAGAGGGAGGGGTTCAGACGTAGGGGTTCACGAAGGATCATGCGTTCACGGTGGCGGCCCGCTGCTTGCGGGCCGCCATCACCGCGTACACGAGCACGCCGACGAAGAGGAACAGCACGCCCTGGTAGACGGCCGCGTACCCGGACCCGGCGACCAGCCACATGGAGAACCCGAACGCGATCCCCGCGAGGACCGCGTCCCGCACGAGGCGCCCGCGGTGGACGCGCTCGCGCTGCCCGGAGACGAGGAAGTAGATCTGCGCGACGGTGGCGAGCAGATAGGGCACGGTCGCCGTGAACGTGGTGATCAGGACGAGGGACTCGAAGACGCCGCCGGAGCCCGCCGTGTAGTTGTAGACGGTCAGCAGGGAGGCGAGGACGACGGTGACGAGGACGCCGACGGTCGGCACGCCCCGCTTCTTCCTGCCGAACGCGCTCGGGAAGAGGCCGTCCTTCGCGGCCGCGTACGGCGTCTGGGCGCTCAGGAGTGTCCAGCCGTTGAGGGCGCCGACCATCGAGACCAGCGCGGCGAGCGCGACCGCGGTGCCGCCCCAGGAGCCGCCGAACATGACGTTCACGGCGTCCGAGAAGGGCGCGGTGGAGCCCACCAGCTTGTCGTGTGCGACGGTCCCGAAGACGGCGAGCGTGCCGAGCAGATAGACCAGGGCGGCGCCGAGCGTGCCGAAGATGGTGGCCCGCCCGACGTTGCGGCGCGGGTCGCGCACCTCACCGGCGCTGACGGCGGCGGACTCGATCCCCAGGTAGGAGAAGAGCAGGATGGCGGCGGACGCCGAGACGGCGCCGACCGGGCTGTCGTCGCTCGCCTGGAAGGGCCCGAGGTTGGCGCTGTCGAAGAAGAAGAGCCCGCCGACCGCGACGAGCAGCAGCGGCAGGAACTTCAGTACGGTGGCGACGAGCTGGACCGCGCCGACGTACCGCGTGCCCGCGAAGTTCGCGAGGGCCGGCAGGAGTTGCAGGACCAGGGCGGCGAGGCAGGCGGTCCACTTGTGCTCGTTGACGGGGACGAGCACGTCCAGATACCCCACGGCGGCGACGGCGAGGGCGGCGTTGGAGACCCAGGTGGTGATCCAGTACGACCAGGCGGCGATGAATCCCGCGAAGTCACCGAAGGCCTCGCGCGTGTAGACGTACGGGCCGCCGGTCCGCGGGTCGCGCTCGGCGAGGCGCCCGAAGACGAGCGCCAGGGCTATCGCCCCCGCGGTCAGGACGCCGAAGGCGACGAGGCTGATCGTGCCGAAGGGTGCGACGGAGGCCGGGAGCAGGAAGATGCCGCCGCCGATGATGTTGCCCATCACGAGGCAGGTGGCGATCGGGAGGCCGAAGCTCCTGGCGTGCTTGCTCCGCGCCTGCGCCGGTTCCACCTGTTCGGGGGCCGGAGCCGACGGCGGTGCGGTTCCGGTGTCGTGCATGGGGTGGTGCGCCTCTCGTCGTGCCAGGTGCCCGGGATCGCCGAGCGGAAGCCATGGTCGGGCACGGCGGACGCTGCTCCAAATCAGCGTGTTTTGTCCTGCGCGGCCTGGTCGAGGGCCGCAAAAGCTGTGCCGGCGGGACCTTTGGACAGGGGATCATTCACCGGAACGAATGCCTCCGCGACGGTCATCGGGACGGTCACCGGGACCTCGGGTCCCAAGGCCTCGGCCAGCCAGCGCCGCAGGACGCGGTGGACCTGTTCGGCGCCGACCAGCTCCTCACCGTCCGCCACCGGGGCGGAGAGCGCGAGCGGCGACAGGAGGAAGGGGCGGGCCTGCGCGCCGCCGAGCCCGCCGTGCGAGCCGATCTGCTCTTCAAAGGCGAGGACCTCGCCCTCCTCCGGGTCGTACCAGGAGTTGACCATGATGTCGGCGGCGTGCGGAAAGCCGTCGGTGCGCCGCACGGCGTCCACCGCGCCGGGCCCGAACTCCGCGAGCGGCCCCAGCTCGGCCGGATCCTCGTCCAGATACACCTCGGCGCCGCGCGCCCCGAGCACCAGCGGGCCGCGTTCCGCACTGCGTACGAGGAGAAAGCCGACGCCCGGATGGTTGGCGAGGGTGGGGAGCAGCGCCGGGTGGCGGCGGTCGATCTCCTCGCGGGTCATGCGGTGCCGTACGTCCGGGAACGAGACGAGCCCCAGATTGCCGGAGGCCAGCACGATCGGCTCCGCGCGGCGGGCCGGGCGGCGCTCGTCGGCGCCCTCCTCGACCGGCCGGCGCAGCGCCGCACGCACCGCGGCACGGGCCTCGGCGCCGCTGTGCGTGCGCTGCGCCCGGCGCGGCACGGGGAGCCCGCAGCCGGCCCTGACGAGGTCGCCGAGGCTCAGGCCGTAGCGGGCGCGGAAGGTCTCGCCCGGACTCTGCCCGTGATCGGAGAGCAGCACGATGCGGTAGGCGCGCGGCGCGTGTTCGGCGACCTGGGCGAGCAGCGCGAGCGAGCGGTCCAGGCGTCTGAGGACCTTCTCCACGTCGCCGCCGGTCGGCCCCGAGTGGTGCGCCACCTCGTCGTACGCGACGAGGTCGGCGTAGACCGCGCTGCGCCCGGCGAGCATGTCCCCGATGACGGCGGCGACCACCACGTCGCGCTCCACGACGGTCGCGAAGGCGCGGATGAACGGGTAGAGCCCGCCCCGGTTCACCCTCGGGCGGCGCCGCTCGATGCGGGCGCGCGTGGACTCGCCGACCTCCCTGAAGACCTCCGCCACGAAGGACAGGGCGGTGCGGACGGCGTTGGCGGGGTCGGAGAAGTAGGCGAAGTACCCGGCGCGCGACCGGTTCTCCTTCCCTCTCCTCGCGGCCACGGAGAGAACGAGCGCGAGCTGCTCGGCGCCCCCGCTGAAGAGGTTGCCGCGGCTGGCGCCGTCGAAGGTGAGGAGACCGCCGTCGCCGGTGCGCCGGACGGCGCGGCGCTGCAGCTCGACGGCGGAGGCGGGGCGGTTGCTGACCATGACCTCCCCGGTGTCCTTCTCGTACCACCGGAAGGCGGGCACGTCGTGGTTGGAGCCGTGCAGGATGCCGAGCTGGCTGGCGCCGGTCTGGCTGGACCAGTCGGTGCGCCAGGGGGTGAGGCGGTGGGTGGGGGCGGGGGCGGGGGCGCCGTCTTGCGCGTCGCCAGGTGCTTCGGGTGCTCCGGGTGCTCCGGATGCTCCGGATGCTCCGGATGCTCCGAGCCACTGGGCCACGGTGGGCATGAGCCCCTTGCCGACTGCCGACTTGAGCACGTCATGGCCGACGCCGTCGAGCTGGATGAAGACGGTGCCGGGCGCGATGGGGCCCGGCCGCTGCTGGGTGCCGCGGCGCCTGCGGCGGTCGGCGAGGCGGTACAGGCGCCGACGGTACGCGTCGTCGTCCCGCACGGCGAGGGCGCCGCCCGCGGCGGAGGCGACGGCGGACATCACGGCGGCCACGACGACGGCGGTCTCCGCGCCGGCTTCGCCGCGGTCCTCCGGGATGAGGCTCAGGGCGAGCAGCAGGAGTGACCCGTTGAGGAAAAAGGCGAGGAGTCCGAGTACGAGGGCGGGTACGAGCAGCAGCGCGCGGACCAGCAACGGCCACACCAGTGCGGAGAGCAGGCCGAAGGCGCCGGCGCCGAGGGCGGCGGTGACCGCGATGCGGGTGGCGCTGTCGCCGTCGTCGGACTGGAGTTTGAAGTCGGGGAGGATGCCGGCGAGTACGAGCATCGTCAGTGTGCTGACGGCCCATACGGCCACCACGCGCCACAGCGCGCTGCCGAGCCTCCGCCATCGCGCTCTCCCCACGCCCAGCCCTTCCCCGTTTTTCGTCCCGAACCGGACACCAGCGTGACACAACCGGCCAGGCCCGGTCCGACTCCCCCGGGATCATCGGCGGCTCCCCGGCGGTGCTCGCGCCTGGCCGGTTGACCGACACCGCCGCTCCGCGGCGGCCCCTCTCCCACCCACCCACCCGTTCACCCCGCATTGCGGGGTTGCCGTGGCGCGGTGGGGGCTGGAGCGGCGCTGCTTCGCTTCGCGGGGGATGGGTGGGTGGGGCATCCCTGCCGAGTGCCGGGGGCGCGGGCCCGGGGACGGCAGCAGATCGTGGCGTGGGGTAACGGTGGGCGGGTGGCATCGCTGGTGGGTGCCGGGGGGCGTGGGGCACCGGGGCGGCAACCGGCCGTGGCGCGGGGTGACAGGTGGGCGGGTGAGAAAGACGCCGCGCAGCGGCGGGGAACAGTCGTGGGCATCGCTGGTGGGTGCCGGGGGCGCGGGCCCGGGGGCGGCAGCAGATCGTGGCGTGGGGTAACGGTGGGTGGGTGGCATCGCTGGTGGGTGCCGGGGGGCGTGGGGCACCGGGGCGGCAACCGGCCGTGGCGCGGGGTGACAGGTGGGCGGGTGAGAAAGGCGCCGCGCAGCGGCGGGGAGCAGTCGTGGGGCGCTGCTGGTGGGTGCCGGGGGCGCGGGTCCGGGGGCGGCAGCAGGTCGTGGCGCGGGGTGACAGGTGGGTGGGGAAGGCGCCGCGGAGCGGCGGGAGCAGGGGTGGGGCGCTGCTGGGTGCGTGGGTCCCGGGGGGCGGCTGCAGATCGCGGCGCCGGGGACCGGGGGCCGGTGGTGGCGGAGGGAGGAGAGGGGGCGCCGGAGGCGGAGGGGCTAGCGGCCGTCGTAGCCCGCGGTCGGCATGGAGAGACGGCGGTGCACCCGTGCCTTCATGCGCGAGTCGTACGCCGGCTCCGCGAACCCCGCCGTCTCCACCCGCACCCCCCGCCTCGCACACTCCGCCGTGAACTCCTCGGGGCTGCACAGCGCCCGCTCCAGGACCCGGCGGCTCGGCACGACGAAGAGGTCCACGAGGCCCGCCTCGACATCCCCCCACAGCACAACGTGGTCCGCGCGCAACCCTCGTACGAGCAACTCCCGCGTGACCACGTACCCCTGGTCCGCGGCCCACCGCGCACACATCGCGTGCTGGCTGCGCGAGTCGACGAGGAAGGGGTCGGCGTCCAGTTCCTCCAACGGCATGAGGCTGGCGATCGTCGCCGCACGCACCACGGCGGCGGCGGTGCCGGCATCCGCGGCGTCTGCCATGGCGTTCCCCTCATCTCGCCTGTTTCGGTCCCGGCCGCCGACCCTACTCCTGGCCGTAGGCTCGTAGACAGTCGCACGGAGGAGGAACCGGGTGCCCGTCGAGGTCACATGGTGGGGCCATGCCACTTGCACGGTCGAGGACTCGGGCGTCCGCGTACTGACCGACCCCCTTTTCGCCCGGCGCCTGGCGCACCTGCGGCGCCGCAGGGGCGCGCTGCCGCCGCCCGGTGCCGCGGCCGCCGACGTCGTACTCGTCTCGCATCTGCACGCCGATCATCTGCACGTACCATCCCTCGCCCGGCTGGCGCCGGGCACCCGCGCGCTGGTGCCGCGCGGCGCGGCGCGCTCGGTGCCGGGCCTGGCCCGCAGGCTGCCCCGCCTCCGCTTCACCGAGGTGGGGCCGGGCGACGAGATCCGGGTCGGCGAACTCGTCGTACGCGTGGTGCCCGCGCTGCACGACGGGCGGCGGCTGCCCATGGGCCCGCACCGCTCCCCCGCCCTCGGCTATGTGGTGAGCGGCGAGGCGCGCACGTACTTCGCGGGCGACACCGGGCTCTTCGACACGATGGCCGCGGAGGTCGGGGACGTCGACGTGGCGCTCCTGCCGGTCGGCGGCTGGGGCCCCTACCTGGGGCACGGGCATCTGGACGCGGGCCGCGCCGCCGAGGCGCTCGCCCGGATCTCGCCGCGCAGCGCGATCCCGGTGCACTACGGCACCTACTGGCCGATCGGCATGGAAGCGGTGCGCCCCCATGAGTTCCACGCGCCGGGGCAGGAGTTCGTGCGCCAGGCGGCGCGGCTCGCTCCCAAGGTGGCGGTGCACCGGCTCGCGCACGGCGAGAGCGTGCGGCCGGAGGTGGCCAGGTGATCCTCGCCGCGGCGGCCCAGGTGCCGCCGGAGAGTACGCAGCAGGCGGTCGGTTATCCGTCGTTGTTCCTGCTGGTGGTGATCGGCGCGCTGGTGCCGGTGGTGCCGACGGGCGCGCTGGTCAGTTCGGCGGCGGTGGTGGCGCTGCATCAGACGGCGCCGTTCTCGCTGCTCGTCGTCTTCGGTGTCGCGGCGTTCGCGGCGTTCCTCGGTGACGTCGCCCTGTACTGGCTGGGGCAACGCGGCATGCGGTCGAAGAACGGTTCGCGCTGGCTGGAGGCGCTGCGCGACCGGGCGCCGGAGGAGCGGATCGCGCAGGCGCAGGCGAAGTTGAGGGACCACGGTGTGGTGGTCCTGGTGCTGTCCCGGCTCGTTCCGGCGGGGCGGATCCCGGTGATGCTGGCGTGTCTGATGGCGAGGATGCCGTTGCGCCGGTTCGCGCGCGGGGATGTGCCGGCGTGCCTCGCGTGGGCGGTGACGTATCAGCTGATCGGTATTCTCGGCGGTTCGCTGTTCAAGGAGCCGTGGGAGGGCGTCGCGGTGGCGGTCGCGCTGACGGTGCTGGTCAGCGCGGTGCCGACCGTGTGGCGCAGGGTGCGGCGGGCGCCGGCCTAGAGGCGGGGGCCGGGGCTGGGGCTTGGGGCTGAGGCTGGGGCTGGGGCTGGGGCTGGGGCTCAGTCCAGTACGCGCGACGCGCCGACCGGCAGGTCCCACAGGTCCTCGCGGGGCCGCCCCGCCTTCTCCCAGGCCGTACGCACTCTGGTGAGGGGTTCGAGGACCGGCTCGGCGGAGAGCAGGAACGTACCCCAGTGCATGGGGGCCATCCGTCGCGCGCCCACGTCGCCCGCCGCCCTGACCGCCTCCTCCGGGTCGCAGTGGACGTCGCTGAGCCACCACCGCGGGGCGTACGCGCCGATGGGCAGGAGCGCGAGGTCGATGCCGGGGTAGCGGCCGCCGATCTGTTCGAACCAGTGGCCGTAGCCGGTGTCGCCCGCGAAGTAGACGCGCTGTCCTTGGGCGTCCGTCAGGACCCAGCCGCCCCACAGTGTCCGGCAGGTGTCGGTCAGGCTCCGCTTCGACCAGTGGTGGGCGGGTACGAAGTCGAACTGCACTCCGCGCAGTTCCGCGCGCTCCCACCAGTCGAGTTCGGTGACGCGGGTGAAGCGGCGGCGGGTGAACCAGCGGCGGAGCCCGGCGGGCACGAGGACCGGGGTGTCCCTCGGGAGCCTGCGCAGGGTCGGGGCGTCGAGGTGGTCGTAGTGGTTGTGGCTGATGACGACCGCGTCGATGGGCGGCAGCGCGCTCCAGGGGACGCCCACGGGGGTGACGCGGGCCGGCGTGCCGAGGATCTTGCGGGACCAGACGGGGTCGGTGAGGACGGTGAGACCACCGACGCGGACGACCCAGCTGGCGTGTCCCACCCAGGTGACGGCGACGGTGCGGGCGTCGACCCGGGGCAGCGGACCCGGTTCGAACGGCAGCCGCCGGATGTCGGCGAGGCCTTCGGGCTGCGGCCGCAGCGCCCCTTCCCGGGCGAACCGCGCGAAGGCGCGCAGCCCGGGCAGAGGCGCGGTCAGCCGCCCGGCGAATGACCTCGGCCAGCGGCGAGCGCCGCCGGGCGTGGGGGGTGGCGGCGAGAGGCGGCCCGGCGTGGACGGTGACGTTCCGTGGCCGGGCGTGGGCGGTGGTGGTGGCGGGAGGTGGCCCGGCGTGGGCAGTGGCGTTCTCTGCCCGGACGTGGACGGTGGCGCGAGACGGCCCGGCCTGGGCGGTGGTGCGACGCGGCCGGTCGTGGGCGGTGGCGGTGGCGGTGGCGCCAGGCGACCCGACTCCCGGCCGGCCCCGGACCGTGGCCGGGACGCCGACTGCTGCTGCCGGGCCTGGTCCGCCCGCCCCCGCCGCGGGGCAACCTCATACTCCTGCTCCCGCCGCCGGGCCTCGTACGTCCGCCGCTCCCCCTGCCCGGAACCGGCCCGGTGCCCGCCCCTGCGCTGCCCGGTTCCGGGCGCCTGCTCCTGTGTCTGCCGTCGCGCCTGCTGCGTCACCGAGGAGGCTCCGTTCGCTGTGCTTCCGTGCGGAGATCGTCGAAGGCCGATCCCAATATGCTCAACGCCCGTTCCACGTGGGGCAATTCCAAGGGGGCCGGTGCGCTGAGGGACGCCATGCGTTCCGTGGGGGTCGAGCCCAGGAGGGGGCCCGTGGAGAGTCGTACGCGCAAGGCGTCGATGTCGTCGCCGAAGCGGTGGCCGCCGGGTGCGGGCATGCCGAGCCGTGCCGTGAGGAAGTCCTCCAGGTCCTGCGCGTCGCCGACGCCGCGCGCGGTGAGCGCGGCCCGCAGGGGGCCGAGGTCGGCGTAGAGGTGGCGGCCCGCCTGCGGGGGGCGGACCAGGGCGCCCGCGGCGAGGACGGCGCGCTGCGCGGCGGCGGCCACGCGCGCGTGCAGGCGGACGGCAGCGGTCAGGCGTGCGGTGATCTCGTCCGGTTCGCCGAGTGCGTACGTCGCCGCCGCGGCGGCCGGGGCCGCCAGGTGCGCGCCGAGCGCGGTGAGGACGTCGAGGGTGCGGGCGCGCAGCACGGCGCCGTCGGCCGTGGCGGGGAAGCGGGCGACGGCGGCGGGCAGCGCCGGGGGCAGAAAGGGCCCGGCGAGGTCGCAGACGACGGTCACCCGCTCGTGGTCCATCTCGGCGGGGCCGATCAGGACGGTCTCGCGCGGGCGGTGCAGCGTGTCGCGCCAGGTCTCGTCGCTGACGACGTGCAGGCCCTCGTCGGCGGCCGCCTCGACGGCCTCGTGCAGTACTTCGGGCGGCGGCACGGTGGCGGTCGGGTCGTCGGCGACGCCGAGGACGAGCAGCCGGGGCACACCGCCTTCGGCGCGGACCCGGCGGACGGTCTCCAGAAGGGCGTACGGGTCGGGGACGCCGCCGCACTCGGCGGGCGTCGGCACGTGGTAGACCCCGCGGCCGAGCAGCCTCGCCTGGGGCGCCCAGCAGGCGGGGCAGGGGCGCGGCAGCAGGACGTCGCCGCCGACGGCCGCGGTGAGGGCGAGCAGCAGGGGCGGGGCGCCGGGGGCGGCGACGACGTGGCCGCGCTCGACGGGCAGTCCGCGGCGGGACCAGTAGCCGCTCGCGGCTTCGAGGAGTGCGGGACTGCCGCCGGGGGGTTCGCCGTGGGGGCGGGCGGCGGCCGAGGCGGCGGCGGACGCCAGCTCGGGCAGGACCGGGAGGCCCGGCTCCGGCGGGGGCGGGCCGTACCGGACGGGGCCGCGGCCCTCAGAGCCCGTCGTCCGCCTCATGCGTACCTCCGTGCACTCACGTGACTGTGTCCTGCCCCGTCGGACGGGTGTGTACCCAGAACATGGCCGTACGTGTCCCTACGTCACCGTCGCCGTCACCGTCGCCGTACGTGTGCCTACGTTCCCGTGGCGTACGTGTCCATCACAACGCGCCGGCCTCCCACCCGCCCGCTCTGGGCCCCGCCCGGGTGAGCCTTCCCGCCGCGCAAGTGGACGCGCACAGGCACAGGCACAGGCCCGTACCGGTCGCCGCCGACCGGTACGGGCCTGTGCCTGTGCCGCTGCGCCCCTCGGAGGGAGAGCGGGGTCAGCGCGCCAGGGAGACCAGTTCGCGTTCCAGGCCGCGCCCCTTCGTCTCCACCAGCGCCGCCGCGACATCCGCGAGTTTGCGGTTCGTCGTCTGGGAGATCCGCCGCAGCACCGTGAACGCGGCGTCCGCCTCGCAGCCCAGGACGTGCATGACGATCCCGCACGCCCGGTCCACGACGGGCCGTGTGCGCAGCGCCGTGCCCATCTGGTCGAGTTCGCTCAGCGCGGCGCGGTAGTGCCGGTCGCGCACGAAGCTCGCCGTGGCGAGGTCGCCGAGGGCCCGCGCGGGGCCGTGCCGCGCGTCGTCGAGCGCGCCGGGGCGGAAGCTGAACAGGGTCAGGGTGACCGTGAGGCCCGCCCGCTGGAAGGGCAGCGTGACGCTGGAACGTACGCCTGAGTCGAGGGCCATCGCGCGGTACTCGGGCCATCGCCCGTCCCGCAGCAGGTCCCCGGAGTCGACCGGTGCGCCTCGCTCCTCGGCGGCGGGGATCGGCCCGTCCCCCGAGCGCAGCTGCACCGAGACGAGCCCGGCCAGGTCGGGGTGGGTGACGGCGGCGGGGTGTTCGTCGCCGCCGTCGGAGACCGTGGTGCTCGCGCCGCAGCACGCGGGGGTGCAGCGCACGGCCTGTTCGGCGAGCTCGGAGAGCCTGCGTCCGGGGAGAGCTGATTCCGGTCGGAGCAGGTCCGGGTCCGGCAAAGGCGCCATGGGGTGTTCCTCCTCTTCTCTTCGGCTTCCCCCCTGGTCCTCCGGAAAACTGGCTCAGCGGTTAGGTTCAGCACATGTCTCAAACGGAGGAGTTCGGTGAAGAGCTCGCGGATTTTGTGCGCCGCGTCGCCGAGTTGAAGTCGGCCCGGTCGGTCCCGAGGGACGACCTCGGCACGGTGCTCGACGCGGCGATCTTCGAACTTGACCACGTGGCCGACCAGTTGTGGCCCACGTACGAACGTCTCAGCGCCGACGGTCAATTGGGCGGCGCGGCACCGGACCGGGACGAGCAGCGGCTGCTGCGGGCCATCTTCCAGCGGCTGCCCCTGCCGGTGGCGCTGATCGACAGGGAGACCGTGGTCCGGCGGATGAACGTCGCGGGGGCGGCCCTGACGGGGATCCGCGCGGGGTTCGCGGCGGGGCGGCCGCTGACCGGGTTCCTGGTGCACGCGGACCGGGTCGCGTTCCGTTCGCAGACCGCCGCGGTCGCCCGCGGCGAGGGTGACCGCAGCCTCGTCGTCCACCTCCAGCAGAGCCCCGGCACCCCGGTCCGCGCGACGCTCACCGCGCTGCGCCCCGGCGCCGAGCCGCGCACGGCGGTACTCGTCGTGCTCCAGCCCTCGATGACCCGCGGGCAGCAGCCGCCGAGCCCGCCGGGTCCCGCGCCCGACCTCGGCGAGGCGACCCGGCACGCGGCCCAGCTCGACCTGGCGGACGCGATGACGACAGCACTGCTCACGGCGCCCGTCGGGGACCGTAAGGCCGTCCTTGAGCGGGCCGCCGCGGTGCTGCACGGGCGGTTCGCCGACTGGGTCGTCGCCGACGACTGGATCGTCGCTGGGCCTGTTTCCGTCTCCGGACCCGGACCCGGACCCGGACCCGGAGACGGACCCGGAGACGGACCCGGAGACGGAAACGGAGCGGGAGCCGGAGACAGGGCCGCGCGCCCTCGGCGCGCCACCGTGCTCGGGCCGCCGGACGCGCCGGCCGCCGACGTGCTGGCGCAGGACCCCGCCGCGTGCCCCCTCGTCGTCGAGGCGGCGCGCGGCGGGGCGGCGTCGCTGCAGGTGCGCCCGGAGGACCCGGACGCCTTCGGCCGGGACGCGACCGGCGCACACGTGCTGGTGCGCGCCGAGGTCACGTCCCTGCTGTGCGTGCCGTTGGCCGCCCGCACGGACGGCCCCGTGGAGGGCGTCCTCACACTCTTCCGGTGCGGCGCCCGCCTCGCCTTCTCGATGGCCGAGGCGCGGGCGGTCGATGTGCTGTCCCGGCACTTGGCGCTCGCCCTGCGGCGCGGCGACGCCGCGCCCGGGCGGGCCGCGAGTTAGGCGGCGTCCCGCATGACCTGGTCGCGCAGCCGGTCGCAGCAGCGGCTGATCAGCCGTGAGACGTGCATCTGGGAGATGCCCATCTCGTCGGCGATGCGGCTCTGCGTCATGTCGCCGAAGAACCGCATGTAGAGGATGGTCCGTTCCCGTTCGGGCAGCTGTGCGATGCGGGGCTTGACGGCCTCGCGGTCGACGACGATGTCGAGGGCGGGGTCGGCGCCGCCCAGGGCGTCGCTGAGCGAGTAGCCGTCCTCGCTGCCGGGGAGTTCGGCGTCGAGGGAGAGCGCGGTGAAGCTGTCGAGCGCTTCCAGGCCGGTCTTCGCGTCCTCCACGCTCATGTGGGCGTGCTCGGCGATCTCGGCGGTGGTGGGGGCGCGCCCGGAGACCGTCTGGGAGAGGTCCTGGCGGGCGAACCGCACCCGGTTGCGCAGGTCCTGGACGCGGCGCGGCACGTGCAGGGTCCACATGTGGTCGCGGAAGTGCCGCTTGATCTCGCCGGTGACGGTCGGTACGGCGTAGCTCTCGAAGGCGGTGCCGCGCCGCGGGTCGTAGCGGTCGACGGCCTTGACCAGGCCGAGGGCGGCGACCTGACGCAGGTCGTCGAGGGATTCGCCGCGGTTGCGGAAGCGGCCGGCGAGGCGCTGGGCCATGGGCAGCCAGGCCTGGACGATCTCCTGGCGCAGGGCGTCGCGCTCGGGGCCCTCGTCCAGCTCGACGAGGCGGGCGAATGCCTCGACGGTGTCCGGTGCGTCGTCGTGCGAGTGGCGCTTGCTCCTGGCCGGTGCCGCGGTGCTCCTGGGCGGTGCCGCGGTGGTGCTCCTCGCCTGTACTGCTGTGCTACTGGATGTTACCGCGGTACTCGTGTGGGGACGCGTGTTCGTGTGGGAACGCATGGTGCGTCGCAACTCCCTTGGGGTGCCTGGGGATGGACGGTCACCGTGGGAGTGCGCTGGCGTCGGGCCACGACGGAAACACACCCGGGGCGAGCGATGCGGCAGCTCCCACGGACGTGCCTCCGGTCCGAAGCACTGTTTCTGCGCCTGCCCCGCGTGTGAGGGGCCAAACGCCCCCCATCGCGCCGTAGGTTTGCTACGGGTCCCGCCGGACACCCGGGGGTGACCGCCCACCCCGACCCGTCCGGAGGGTTACGTCATGAGCGTCAAGGTCGCCGACCACATCCTGGAGAGGCTGCGCGCCTGGGGCGTCGAGCAGGTCTTCGGCTACCCAGGTGACGGCATCAACGGCCTCCTCGCCGCGTGGGGCAGGGCCGAGGACCGGCCGCGGTTCGTGCAGTCGCGGCACGAGGAGATGTCGGCGTTCGAAGCCGTCGGGTACGCCAAGTTCGGCAAGCGCCTCGGTGTGTGCGCGGCGACGTCGGGTCCCGGCGCCATCCATCTCCTCAACGGGCTGTACGACGCGAAGCTCGACCATGTGCCGGTGCTCGCCATCGTCGGGCAGACGCACCGCAGCGCGATGGGCGGCTCGTACCAGCAGGAGGTCGACCTGCACACGCTGTTCAAGGACGTGGCGTCCGACTTCGTCGAGACGGTGACGGTGCCCGAGCAGCTGCCGAACGTCCTCGACCGGGCGATCCGCACCGCGTACGCGCGTCGCTGCCCGACCGCCGTGATCATCCCCGGTGATGTGCAGGAGCTCGACTACTCGCCGCCGTCGCACGCCTTCAAGATGGTCCCCTCCAGCCTGGACCGCAGCGGCTGGACGGCGATGCCCTCGCCCACGGCCCTGGAGCGGGCCGCGGAGGTGCTCAACGCCGGGGACAAGGCGGCGATCCTGATCGGCCAGGGCGCGGCGGGCGCGCGCGCCGAGGTCGAGGAGATCGCGGAGCTGCTCGGCGCGGGCGTCGCGAAGGCGCTGCTCGGCAAGGACGCGCTGAGCGACGAGCTGCCCTACGTCACCGGCTCGATCGGCCTGCTCGGCACCCGCCCCTCGTACGAGCTGATGCGCGACTGCGACACGCTCCTGACGATCGGGTCGAGCTTCCCCTACGCGCAGTTCCTCCCGGAGTTCGGCTCGGCGCGCGCCGTGCAGATCGACATCGATCCGCACATGGTCGGGATGCGCTATCCGTACGAGGTGAATCTCGTCGGCGACGCGCGGGCGACGCTGCGCGAGCTGATCCCGCTGATCGACAAGGACCGCCGTGCCGTAAGCCGCGAGTGGCAGGAGGAGGTCTGCGCGGGCGTCAGGCGCTGGAACGGGGTGATGGAGCGCAGGGCCGAGCAGTCCGCGGACCCCGTCAACCCGGAGTACGTGGCGCGCGCCCTGGATCCGCTGCTCCCCGACAACGCGATCATCACGTCCGACTCGGGCTCGGTGGCGAACTGGTACGCGCGCCATCTGACGATGCGCGGCGACATGCGCGCCTCGCTGTCGGGGACGCTCGCCACGATGGGGTGCGGTGTGCCGTACGCGATCGGCGCGAAGTTCGCGCATCCCAACCGTCCCGTCATCGCCCTGGTGGGCGACGGCGCGATGCAGATGAACGGCATGGCGGAGCTGATCACCGCCGCCAAGTACCGCCACCGCTGGGACGATCCGCGGCTGATCGTCGCCGTGTGGAACAACCAGGACCTGAACCAGGTCACATGGGAGATGCGGGCCATGGCGGGCGCCCCGTCCTTCCTGCCGTCGCAGTCGCTGCCCGACGTGCCGTACGCGGAGTTCGCGCGCTCCATCGGGCTGGCCGGGATCCGGGTGGAGCGCCCGGAGGACGTCGAGGCGGCCTGGCGGGCCGGTCTTGAGGCGGAGGGGCCGGTGGTCCTCGACTTCCGCACCGACCCGGCGGTGCCGCCGATCCCGCCGCACGCCACCTGGGAGCAGATGGAGGCGACGGCGGAGGCGGTCCTCAAGGGCGACGCGGACCGGTCGTCGATGGTGAAGCAGGGGCTGAAGGCGAAGATGCAGGAGTTCCTGCCCGGTTCGGACAAGAGGGGCAGGGGCAAGCGTTGAACGGCGCTGTGCCTGTGCCGGCCTCACCCCGGAGGCCGGGATGCGCCAGCCCCGGCCATCTCAGTGCCCGGCGCTTCGGCCGGGCGGATGTGATGGACGACGGGCCCCTTGCGCGGCGGTGATCTCCTCGACGGCCCGCCGCCTCTTGGCGGGCCTGCCTCAGGACCGGCCCGCGGTCTCCACCGGATCGCTGATGGGTGCCGCGGTCGAGGGAGTCGGGTCGGTGGGCCGCTTTCCGCGGGCGGAGGTGAGTGCGGTGATGACCGCCAGTACCAGTCCGCCGCCGCTGAGCAGCGCGCCGACCCAGTTCGTGTGGTTGTACGCGAGGCCGCCGCTGATGGCCAGGCCGCCCGCCCAGGCGCCGATGGCGTTGCCGAGGTTGAAGCCCGCGATGTTGGCGGCGGAGGCCAGGGTGCCCGCTCCCGGGGCCTCCTGCATCACCCGGGTCTGCAACGGCGGCACGGTGCCGAAGACGATCGCGCCCAGCAGGAAGAGCCAGACGGCCGCGAGCGGCTTGTGGTGAGCCGTGAAGGTGAACGTCGCGAGCACGACGGTCAACGCGGTGAAGAGCACCAGAATCGTCGCCATCGCGTTGCGGTTCGCGGCCCTGCCGCCGAGCGAGTTGCCGACCACGAAGCCACAGCCGAAGAGCACGAGGAGCCCCATGACGCTGCCCGCCGCGTACCCGGTGACGTCGGTCATCATCGGGGTGACGTAGCTGTACGAGGCGAACAGGCCGCTGAAGCCCAGTGTGGTCATGGCCAGGGCGAGCCAGACCTGGGGACGCTTGAAGGCCGCGAGTTCCTGTCGCAGCGAGGCCTCCGGATCCGCGGGCCGGCTCGGCAGCAGCGCCGTCACGGTGAGGAAGCCGATCACGCCGAGCGCGGTCACCGCCCAGAAGGCGACCCGCCAGCTGGCCACCTGGCCGAGCCATGTGCCGAGCGGGACGCCGACGACGTTGGCGATCGTCAGGCCGCTGAACATCATCGCGACGGCGCTCGCCTGCTTCGTGGGGGCGACCAGCGACGCGGCGACGACCGAGCCGATGCCGAAGAACGCGCCGTGGCACAGGGCCGAGATGATGCGGCCCGTCATGAGAAGGCTGTAGTTCGGCGCGATCGCCCCCACCGCGTTGCCAATCATGAACAGTCCGAGGAGCCCCAGCAGCACGTGCTTCTGGTTCACCCGCATCGTGACCGCGATGATGATCGGTGCCCCCACGGCGACACCGAGCGCGTAACCGGAGATCAGCAGGCCGGCCGTGGGGATGGAGACGGACACGTCCGTCGCTATGTCGGGCAGCAGGCCCATGATCAGGAACTCGTTGGTCCCGATGGCGAAGGCCCCTACAGCCAGGGCCAGTAGTGCGAGCGGCATGACTTCCTCTTCAACTCTTCAATGGGTGAGAAACGGATTCGGTTCTGTGGTGGTATGCCGGGGCGTCACGTTCGTACCTGCCGGATCGTCAGCGCTCCGGTCAGCGCCGCGGCCGCTGTCACCGTGGCGAACACGGTGGCGGACGTGGTGATCCCGGTGGCCTCGCTCAGAAAGCCGGTCGCGATGGGCAGCACGCCGGCGAACGCGTAACCGCCCGCGCTCAGCGCCGCGTTCGCCTCCGCCAGACGGTGTTCGGCGACAGAGGAGTTGAGGAGCGAGAACCCGCCGAACTGGCCCATCCCCTGTCCGGCTCCCGCGAGTGCCGCCGCGGCGGCCAACAGCGGCAGTGACCGCGTGACGACGGCGGCGACCACGCCCAGCATTCCGGCCCCCGTCAGAAGCCCCGCCGTGGCCAGGACCCGGCGCGTCGGCAACGCCCTGACCGCGAACTGCACACAGGTCGAGGTCCCGAACATCAGGAATCCGATGCCGCCGGTCACCAGCCGGTTGCCGGTGTGCAGCAGGGGGCCGAGCAGGGCCGGGCCGAGGGCCAGGAGCAGCGAGGTACCCGTCATCCCCGGCATGTACGCCATGAGGCTCGTCGTGAGACTTCGCCGGTTCGCCCGGGGCACCGACGGGACGCGTACCCAGCCCCGCTGCCCGGGCGGCCCGTCGGCCGGGGGAAGCACGGTGAGGACGACGGCGAACGCCGACAGGATCAGGACGACCTCGACGGCGAAGACGGTGACAGTGGGAGCCGTCCAGTACTCCGAGACGGTTCCGCCGAGGAGCGGCCCGACGGCCAGTCCGAGTCCGATGGCGGCCGAACCCGCCAGGGCCGCCGTGCCCCGGCGGTCGGGCCCCGCCACGTCCACGACGGCCGCGGTGCCCGCCGATACCGCCGCTCCCACGGCCAGCCCGGTCAGGACGCGCGCGACGAGGAGGTCGGCGATGTGATCCGCCGTCATGAACAGCAGGCAGGCGGCGAGCGCCGCGGCCAGCGCGGGAGCCAGGACCGTACGGCGTCCGAACCGGTCGGCCAGAACCCCGGCGAACGGCAGGGCGACGAGCAGTCCGCCGATGTAGGCGGCGAAGACGACCGTCGTCATGCCGTTGGAGAAGCCGATGCGTTCCTCCCACAGACCGAGCAGCGGGGTGGGGATGTTGGACAGCATGAACACGACGGTGATCGGCCACGCCGCCGCCCACACGTCCCACGCCCGTTCCCGTGTCCCAACCTGTGTCCGTTCCCTCGTAC
>NZ_JBSFRK010000004.1:32359-189702 GCF_053589195.1 Streptomyces sp. NPDC003379
CGGCCGACACGGCCGACACGGCCGACACGGCCGACACGGCCGACACGGCCGACACGGCCGACACGGCCGACACGGCCGACACGGCCGACACGGCCGACACGGCCGGTCACAGCTCGCGCAGGAGCGGCAGCAGCTCCTCGGCCGTGCGGTGTACGGCAGACCGGTACTTCGGCTCCGTCAGCTCGTCGGTGGGCAGCCGGAGGATGAGGTGGCGGGCCCCCTTCTCGACGTACCGCGCCAACCAGTCGGCGACCTCGTCGCGGGTGCCGCCGAAGATGCCCTGTGTGGTGCGCATGGTGGTGAGGGGCAGGTTGTAGTAGGCGCCGAAGTACGACGACAGGGTGTCCTCCGCCCTCTGCTTCGTGTCGTCCACCGCGACGGACAGGTAGACGGCGCCGGTGACGGCGTCACCGCTCCGCCCGGCCTCGTCACGCGCCGCCGCCACCTGCCGCCAGCCCTCGCCGTACTTCTCGGGAGTGGTGGACGTGGGCATCCAGCCGTCGAGTTCGCGCCCGGCCCGCCGCAGCATCTTCGGGCCGGAGTGGGCGATCCACAGTGGCGGTCCGCCGGGCTTCCAAGTTCGCGCCGGTGATCCGGGCGCTTCAGGACGACCCACGCTTCCACCCGATCGTCATCTCGACCGGACAGCACCGGCAGATGCTCGACGAGACCCTCGACGCCTTCACCCTCAAGCCGGACATCGACCTGGAGATCATGGCGCCGAAGCAGACGCTGTCCCAGGTCACCTCCCGGTCCTTGCACGGCCTCGGCGAGGTGTTCAAGGACCTGTCGGCGGAGGCCGTCCTCGTGCACGGCGACACGGCGACCACCCTGGCCGCCGCGCTGTCCGGCTTCCATCACCAGATTCCCGTGGTCCACGTCGAAGCGGGACTGCGCAGCGGGCACCTGCGGTCGCCGTTCCCCGAGGAGGGCAACCGCAGGCTCGTGGCGCAGATCGCAGTGCTGCACCTCGCCCCCACCCCCGGCAACCGCACCAACCTGCTGCGGGAAGGGATCGCCGACGACGACATCGTGGTGACGGGCAACACCGTCATCGACGCCCTCCAGTGGGCCAGCGGACAGTCCTCCTCCTACGGTGACCCCGCGCTGGAGGACCTCGACACGGACACCCGGCGCATCGTCATCGCCTCCGCCCACCGGCGCGAGGCCTGGCCGCATCTGCCCGAGATCGCGGACGCCTTCGTCGACGTGGCGGAGGAGCCCGACGTCCGCGTCGTCGTGCCGCTGCACCGCAACCCCGCGGTGCGCAATGCCCTGCTCCCGAAGATCGGTGACCACCCGAACATCACCGTGGTCGACCCGCTGCCCTATCTGAGCTTCAGCAAGCTCATGCGGCGCGCGGACATCGTCCTGTCCGACAGCAGCGGCGCACAGGAGGAGGGTCCCGCGCTGGGCAAGCCGACGCTGGTCCTGGGGAACGTGACCGAGCGCTCCGAGGCCGTCGTGGCGGGTACCGCACGGCTGGTCGGCACGGACCGGGACGGCATCGTCGCGGCCACGACCGAACTGCTGCGCAGCCCCGAGACGTACCGCCGCATGGCCACCGCCGCCAACCCGTACGGCGACGGCCGCGCGACGGAGCGCACCGTCCAGGCCATCGCCCACTACTTCAGTGACGGCCCGGCTGCCGAGTCCTTCGCTCCGGCCGTTCCCATCGACGACCTGTCGGTGGAGCTGGCCCGGACCGCCACCCCCACCGCCGCGCCCGCCTGAGCCGTGCGTCCCGGAGCGCCCACGCCGACTGACAAGGGAAGCAGACCGTGAACGACCCCACCCTCCTCGCCCGCACCGCGGCCGAGGACCGCAACGCCGAGACTCCGCTCAACTTCTCGGGCCGGCATGTCGAGGCCACGCTGGTACGCGACGCCGAGAACTTCGTCGTGCGCGGCACCGCCATCGTCGTCAACCTGGGCGTCGACGCGGTCCCCGTCGCCGAGGAGCCACGCAAGGGCATCCCACCGCTGTCGTCCACCATCCTGCGCGACACCGTCATCGAACGAGCCGACGGCCTCGTCCTGTTGCGCACGGACGACGACGTGCCCGTGGCGCCGATCGTCGACGAACCGGGGTGGCGACTCCTCGGCGACCTGCCGGCACAGGCCGCGAAGCAGGGCCCGCAGCGGGACCCGCAGCCCGGCGAGGGAACCCCCTTCCCTCGGGACACCCCCCTGTGGCGCAGCCCGCAGGACGACGCGGGGACGATCCGCTTCGACCCCGCGTACGTCCTCAAGCAGAGCCGACTGCCGGATCGGGAGCAGGAGTTCCGGATCAAGGTGAACCTCTGGTTCGCGCCGGCGGGCACCGACTGCGCCATTCACAACCGGCATGACTTCATCGAGGTCCACACGCAGGTCCACGGGCTGGGCAGCATGCAGAAGTTCCGCGCCCAGGACCACGCGACGCTCTACGAGGACCTGCGGATGAGCCCCGGATACACCACCCCGGACCCCTTCTGCGTCCGGGAGCCCGACGGCTCGTACCGCTACCCCTGGCACCAGTACCGCGCCGACACCGACTGCGTCTGGCTCGCCGTCGAATACCACGCCACCGCCCGCTGAGACGTCCTGGAGAAGACCATGTCCCCCACCGACGCGACCCCGTTCCGCGCCCCCGAGTTCACCCCCGAGACGGTCGCCGACCAACTGCGCGACGGCTACTGGCTCGAGGCGCCCGACATCGACAACGACGGCAAGCCCGACCTGTTCGGCTACGGCCTGAGCCTGGGCGAGATCTACTGGTACCAGAACGGCGAGGAGTGGACCCGGCGACTGATCGCCGACCGGATCAAGATGCCGGTCGGCGCGGACTACGCGGACGTCAGCGGCAACGGCCACCCCGACATCATCGTCTGCTACGACCTGTACGGGCCCATCGGCACCATCTACGACGCCAACGACGCCGGCGGAAAGATCGACTGGCTGGAGAACCCCGGCAGCCCCGACAAGGACGAGTCGCGTTGGAAGCGCCACTACATTGGCCGGACCACCGGTATGCACCGGCTGCGCGTCGGCCACTTCACCCAGAACGAGCGGCTGGAGATCATCGGTCTGCCGATCGTGGCCAAGGAGGACGTCCACGCGGTGCTCCCCGTCGTGCTGTTCACGCAGCCCGACGACGTGCACGGCGCCGAGGAGTGGCCGATGACGGTCATCGACGACACCCACTTCCGGATGATCCACGGGGCGGAGAAGAAGCAGGGCCTCATCCCGGGCTCGGACCGTGACTCGCTGCTGCTCGCCTCCGACGAGGGCGTCACGTGGATGTACTGGGACGCGGACAAGCAGGAGTGGATCCGCAAGCTCATCGGCACCGGCGAGCTCACGCAGTTCGAGCAGACCGGCTTCCGGGGCAGCGGCGACCTCAACGTCGGCCGTGTGGGCGACGATCCCATGGCGTACGTCGCCGCCATCGAGCCCTTCCACGGCAACACCGTCGCCGTCTACACGAAGGCCACCGACGGGCCGGCCGACGAGGTCGAGTGGAACCGCGTCCTGCTCGACGTCTACGGCGACCCCAACGAGAACGGTGAAGGCCCCGGCCACCAGATCGTCACGGCCGACTTCGACGGCGACGGCGAGGACGAGTTCCTGGTCGCCCTGCGCGGCCCGTGGCCGTGGCAGGGGGTCATGTACTACAAGGCCGTCGACCTGAAGAACGGCATCTGGACCAAGTGGCGGGTCTCCGACGAATCCGTCGCCCGCATCGCCACCGCCGACTTCAACGGCGACGGCCGGCTCGACTTCGCCACCATCGCGTACTCGGTCCAGAACTACTACGTGGCCAAGGACGCCAAGCTCATGGTCTACCGCAACGAGATCGACATCCCGTAGCGGAGCCTTCGCTCCCCCTCCCGCGGCACCTCACGTCACACCATCCATGCTTGCACGCGACTGTAAGACGCGTTATCCAGTAAGCGGCGTTGGCCGGTATAAGGCGTGTGCAATTATTACTCCGTTGTCCGCACCCGGCGGCACACCTGACAGGAGGTTGTCCATGCCCCTCGCCCTGTTGGCCCTGGCCATCAGTTCGTTCGGGATCGGTACCACCGAATTCATCATCAACGGCCTGCTGAACGAGGTAGCCGGCGACCTGAACGTATCGATCTCGACAGCGGGCCTGCTGACGTCCGGATACGCGCTCGGCGTCGTCGTGGGCGGGCCCGCGCTCACCGCTCTCACCGCGCGCATGCCCCGCAAGGTCATCCTGCTGGCGCTGATGGCCCTGTTCATCGCGGGCAGCCTGCTGTCCGCCGTCGCGCAGAGCTACGAGCTGCTGATGTTCGGACGCATCGTGTCCGCCTTCGCACACGGCGCGTTCTTCGGCGTCAGCACCGTGGTCGCGGCCGACATGGTCGAACCGGCCAAGCGGGCCCGCGCCATCTCCCTGATGTTCACCGGTCTCACCCTGGCCAATGTGCTCGGCGTGCCCATGGGCACCCTGCTCGGCCAGCAGTTCGGCTGGCGGTCCACCTTCTGGGTGGTCGCCGCCCTCGGCCTCATCGGCTTCATCGGCATCGCCCTGCTGGTGCCGTACTCCCCGGCCGACCCCACGGAGCGACTGCGCGGACAGCTCGCCGCCTTTCGGCGTCCGCAGGTGTGGCTGGCCTTCGGCATCACCGCCATCGGCATCAGCGGTCTGCACGCCTCTTTCACCTACGTCACTCCGCTGATGACCGAGGTCGCCGGCTACAGCTCCGGGGCCATCAGCTGGCTGCTCGTCCTGTTCGGCATCGGCCTGGTGGTCGGCAACCTGCTCGGTGGCAAGGCCGCCGACCGGGCCCTGATGCCCACCATCCTGGTGGTGCTCGCCGGACTCGCGGCGACGCTGGCCCTGTTCACGCTCACCTCGCACAACCGGCCCGCCGCGGCCGCGACCCTCGCACTGCTCGGCGGCGTGGGCTTCGCGACGCTCTCACCGCTGCAGATGTACATCATCAAGCAGGCGGGGGGCGCCAACGCCCTGGTCTCGTCGGCCAACATCGCCGCGTTCAACATCGGTGTGGCACTCGGCGCGTGGGTCGGCGGCCTGACCATCAGCGCCGGCCTGGGATACGCCTCGGTGAACGGCGTCGGCGCCCTCCTCACCACCGGCGGTCTGCTGCTTGCCTTCCTCGCCGCGGCCCTCGGCCGCCGCAGCCCGGCCACCACCCCGGCCACCGCCCCCGCCACGGAACCAGCCACCGCCACCGCGTCCAACTAGGCACAGCGGGGGCCGAGTTCCCAACCCCTGACAGAACCCTGGCAGAACCCTGGCAGAAGGAGACGGAGCAGAGGAGAACCCGTTCCCTCTGCTCGTCCCGTCCATCGCGTATCGCCGCACGGCGGCAGGAGAACTGGAGACGACCCGTGGGGTCCAACTTGCAGAAACGGCTGCCCTCACTGACGGGGATGCGCTTCATCGCGGCTTTGCTCGTCTTCCTCGCCCATATCTCCATCGAGAACCTCTGGGACGAGCCCGAGGTCAACGACTCGCTGACGCACACCGTCAACCGCCTGGGCTGGGTCGGCGTCGGCTTCTTCTTCATCCTCAGCGGCTTCGTTCTCACCTGGTCCGCGCGGCCGCAGGACACGACACGGTCCGCGCCTTCTGGCGCCGACGGCTGATGAAGATCTACCCGAACCACCTGGTCACCCTGGTGATCGGCGCCCTGCTCCTGCTGTGGAGCGGGCAGGCGCTCAACTGGGGCAACACCGTGCCCGGCGCACTGCTCATCCAGTCGTGGTTCCCCAGCCCGAACGTCTTCTCCAGCACCAACCGCCCCGCCTGGTCGCTGGCCTGTGAAGCGCTCTTCTACCTGTCCTTCCCCCTCCTGCACCGGCTCATCCTGCGCATTCCCCGCAACCGCCTGTGGGCGTGGACGGCCGGAGTCCTGGCCGCCGTCGTGCTGGTGCCGGTCTGCGTCCAGCTCTTCGTCCCCGAGCGGCCGCTGGCTCCGTGGGCGGACATCCCGCTGCGGCAGTCCTACGTCGTCTACAACCTCCCGCCCGTCAGGATGCTGGACTTCACCCTCGGCATCCTGCTGGCCCGCCTGGTGCGCACCGGCCAGTGGCTCCCCGTCCGGCTCTCCGCGGCCATCCCGCTGCTCGCGGCGTCCTGCGTCGCCGTCATGTTCGTACCGGCGATCTACGGCATGCTCGCCGTG
Source organism: Streptomyces sp. NPDC003379 (assembly GCF_053589195.1). Taxonomy (NCBI): domain Bacteria; kingdom Bacillati; phylum Actinomycetota; class Actinomycetes; order Kitasatosporales; family Streptomycetaceae; genus Streptomyces; species Streptomyces sp. NPDC003379. Next base: position 38,523 of record NZ_JBSFRK010000004.1, read on the forward strand.
ACCGTCGTACCGCTCATGCTCGTCATCGCCGCGGGTGCCCAGGCGGACGTGGACGGCGCCCGGTCCCCGTTCCGCGGACGGGTCATGATCTGGCTCGGTGAGGTCTCCTTCGCCTTCTAAATGGTCCATGACCTCGTCCTGCACTACGGCCACGAACTCATCGGAGCCGAACAGACCTGGTCGACTCCGGGCGCCATCGGGATATCCGTCCTGTTCGCCGCCGCCAGCCTGTTCTTCGCCTGGCTGCTCTTCACCCTGGTGGAGCGGCCCGCCATGACCCGCTGGGGACGCTCGTCCCGCCCCGCCGGGACGCCGCGCCCGCGGCCGACCGACGTACCGGTACTCCCCGTGGTCCCGCCACAGGCCGAGCGGGAGAAGTCACCCGTCGACCAGTGAGCCCAAGAACCGGCCCGCCTCACGCATCCCCTGGCTGAGGCGGGCCGAGCGGGGGCCGGCGCCCAACACCGTCGGCCTCCGCATGCCCACACTCCGCAGGCCCACCTCCCGCCGAGCGCCGGACATCCGCCCTTCTGCGTCGTGCTCGGCCCCGATCACGTGGGCAAGTCGACCGCCCTCGACCACCTCGGCAGGTCCGCGCCCCCCTGGCGGCTGCTCTCCGTCGACGACGGCCGCCTGGCCCCCGAGCACAGCCTGATCGGCCGGCTGCGCAGGAACGTCGTCAAGGACGTCGCGCCCCACCCGGACGCCTGGTCCCCGGAGGCCAGGACCTGCCGCGCGGTGCCTACTTCCCGTGGGGCACCGGACCCCACCGGTGCGTCGGGGAGCACCTCGCCGAGACCACGATGACGGTGGCCCTCGGCTCCCGGAACCAGCGTGGCAGCACTATCTGCCCTTCGTCCGGCAGCGAGGCATAGCCCTGTGGCACAGGGGTACTGCGGGCGGGGTCACCCCGACGAATGTCCGACGAACGCTTGCAGGAAGGGCTCAGCCATGGCTGTTTTCGTAAGGGACGTCATGACGCCGGGCGTCGTGGCGGTACGCCCCGACGCTTCTCTCGTCGAAGCGGCGCAGCTCATGCGCGCCCAGGACATCGGGGACGTGCTCGTCGCCACGGACGGTCAGGTCGTCGGTGTGCTCACCGACCGGGACATCGCGTTGCGTGCCGTGGCCGACGGGGCCGATCCGCTGACCGTCAGCGCACAGGCCGTGTGCACGCCCAACCCCGTCGTGGTGGCGCCGGACGACGCCGTGTCGGACGCGGTCGGTCTGATGCGCGACCACGCGGTCCGCAGGCTGCCCGTCGTCGAGGACGGCCACCCGGTGGGAATGGTGAGCCTCGGCGATCTGGCGCTCTCCCAGGACCCGTCGTCCGCCCTCGCCGACATCAGCCGCGCCGATCCGGACAGCTGGCCGGGCATCCATCAGGCCTGAGTCACCCGGTCGGCCCCGCCTCGCCGTGACACCGTCCCCTGTGGATCAGGCCGGTGTCACGGCGAGGCGGCCAGCCGCAGCGGCGTGGAGTCGTCGCGCGTGCCGTCACCGTCGCCGTCGCCATCGGCGGCGTTCGCTTCTTCCCTGGTCCACCACGCCGCGTCGCCGTCCTCGATGTAGCGCAGCAGGATGCCCTCCCGCAGCGCCCACGGGCTGACCGTCAGGGTTTCGATGCCGGTCAGCTTCATCGCCGTGTGGGCCACCACCGCGCCTGCCAGGCACTGTCCCGCCCGGGCCGCCGAGATCCCCGGCAGCTGCGCCCGCCGGTCGGCGGGCAGAAGCGCGAGTTCCTTGAGCGCCGCGCCCAGTTCGACGCGGCCCAGCTCCCGCTGGACGAAGGGGCCGTAGCGCCCGGGCGCGGCGCCGCACAACCGGGCGAGCTGCTGGAACGTACGCGAGGTGGCGACGGCGGTGTGCGGCATCTCCCAGCGGATCCGGGCGGCCACGTCCCGCAGCTGGTGGCGGACCTGGCGGCGTACGGCCTTGATGTCCCGTTCGCGCGGCGGGTCCTGCCCGTCGAAGAAGTCCCGCGTGAGGCGGCCCGCGCCCAGCGGCAGCGACGCCGCGTAGTCGGGCAGGCGGCTGCGGCCGAAGGCCACCTCGAACGTGCCGCCGCCGATGTCGAAGAGCACCAGCGGTCCGGCGCGCCAGCCCATCCACCGCCGGGCGGCGAGGAACGTCAGCTCCGCCTCGGCCTCACCGGTCAGGGTGCGCAGCCGCAGCCCCGTCCCGGCCTCCACGGCGTCGAGCACCTCGGCCCGGTTCGGGGCGTCGCGCACGATCGACGTGGCGAAGGCGAACGGCTCCGCCACTCCCCACCGCCGCGCCTGCGCCCGTACGTCCCGCACCGCGTCGACCAGCCTCTGTACGGGTTCGTCGCCGAGACGCCCGTCGCGGTCCACGTCCTGGGCGAGCCGCAGCCGGCGCTTCACCGTATGGACGGGCAGCGGCACCTGCCCGTCCGCGTCCGCGACCACGAGCCGCACCGTGTTCGACCCCACGTCCACCACGCCAACTCTCATGGCAGATCCGGTACCCCGATGCGCACGAAAGGAATCGGCCGCCGCCCGCGCCGTGCCCGCCGTTCTCACACCCGGCGGCCGACCAGGCTCAGCAGCCTGGTCTGCGCGTCGGCGTCCGGCGGCGGCTCCACCGGGGGGTCGAACAGACCGCTCTTCGCCAGTTCCGCCGCGTACGGCGAGATCTCCCGTACGGCGAAGTCGACGAGCTCGTCGGGCAGCGTCTCGTCGGCGCCGATCGCCCGGGACAGGTCCCAGGCGTGGACGACCAGGTCGGTGGTCATCTGGCCGCAGTAGAAGGTGGCGGGGCTCTCGCCGGAGGTGAGGTGGACGGTGCGGTCCAGGGCGCCCGGCTCGCGGAACGCGGCGCGGGAGGCGGCGGCCGCGGTGTCCCAGGAGACGGCCGGATCGGGGCCGAGCAGATCGCCGTCGAAGGTGTCGCCGACGGCTTCGACGGTGGCGCCGTCGCGGACCAGCGGCGGCACCCACAGCTGCTCGGACGTGAGGTGGTTGACCAGCTCGCGCACGGTCCAGTCGGTGCACGGCGTGGGCGCGTCCCACTGGTCGGCGCGGACGGCGTGCACCCGGTCGGTGAAGAGGTCGAGCGCCTGGCCGTGCCGGTCGAGCAGGGGCGGGGCGGTGCTGTCCGTCATGAGTCCGCGCTTCCCCTCTCCCGTGCGCCCGTACGGGTCCGCCCGGGGGCGATCGACCTGCGCGGGTGGCGGCGCACGTACTCGCCCTCCAGCTCCGCCATCCGCTCGCCGTGGGTCCGCAGGGCGTCGTCCGAGCCGTGCAGCAGGGTGGTGTGCCGGGTCCGGTGGATCGCCTCCAGCTCCTTGATGAGCTGCTGGTCGTCCAGCTGGCCCGGGTCGACTCCGTTGCTCATGGATCGCTCCTTGTCGCGTCGCTCCGGTGCCCCCCGGGTACCCGCTCGGCGCGTACTACCCCAGCATGCACCGCGTCCGCTCCGGCCGCGCGGCGCGAAGGCCGCGGCCGACGCAAGGCCGCGGCTACCGCTTGCGCTCCACGCGGCGCTCGTCCCAGACCGGCTCGGGGGTCTCCCGGACCCGGCCGTCGCTGCCGAAGACCAGATAGCGGTCGAAGGAGCGGGCGAACCAGCGGTCGTGGGTGACGGCGAGGACCGTGCCCTGGAAGGCTTCGAGACCTTCCTGCAGGGCTTCGGCCGACTCCAGGTCGAGGTTGTCGGTGGGCTCGTCCAGGAGCAGGGCCGTGCAGCCCTCCAGCTCCAGGAGCAGGATCTGGAAGCGGGCCTGCTGGCCGCCGGAGAGGCGCTCGAAGTTCTGCTCGGCCTGGCCGGTCAGCTCGTAGCGCCGCAGCCGGGACATGGCGGCGCCGCGGTCCTGCGCGTGCTCGCGCCACAGGATGTCCAGGAGGGGGCGGCCGGTCAGCTCGGGGTGGGCGTGGGTCTGCGCGAAGTGGCCGGGCACAACGCGCGCGCCGAGCTTCCAGGCGCCGGTGTGCGCCACGTCCTCGCCCGCCAACAGGCGCAGAAAGTGCGACTTGCCCGAGCCGTTCGAACCGAGGACGGCGACCCGCTCGCCGTAGAAGACCTCCAGGTCGAAGGGTTTCATCAGACCGGTGAGTTCGAGCGCCTCGCAGGTGACGGCCCGTACGCCCGTGCGGCCACCGTGCAGGCGCATGGTGATGTCCTGCTCGCGCGGCGGCTCGGGCGGCGGGCCCGCCTCCTCGAACTTGCGGAGCCTGGTCTGCGCCGCGTGGTACCGGGACGCCATTTCATGGCTGACCTCGGCGGCTTGGCGCAGTGTGCGTACCAGCTTCTTCAGCTGCTCGTGCTTCTCGTCCCAGCGGCGGCGCAGCTCCTCGAAGCGGGCGAAGCGCTCCTTGCGGGCCTCGTGGAACGTGCCGAAGCCGCCGCCGTGCATCCACGCGTCGGCGCCCCCGGGGCTCTGCTCGACGCTGACGATCTTCTCGGCGGCGCGGGCGAGCAGCTCCCGGTCGTGGGAGACGAACAGGACGGTCTTGCGGGTCTCCTTGAGCCGCTCCTCCAGCCAGCGCTTGCCGGGCACGTCGAGGTAGTTGTCCGGCTCGTCGAGGAGCAGCACCTCGTCGGAGCCGCGCAGCAGTGCCTCAAGGACGAGCCGCTTCTGTTCGCCGCCGGAGAGCGTGCGGACCTCGCGGAACTGGGCCTTGTCGTAGGGGACGCCGAGCGCGGCGGTGGTGCAGATGTCCCACAGCGTCTCGGCCTCGTAGCCCTGGACCTCCGCCCAGTCGGAGAGCGCCTGCGCATACTGCATCTGCGCGGCCTCGTCGTCGACCGTCATGATGGCGTGCTCGGCGGCGTCCACGGCCTTCGCGGCCGCCCGGATCCTCGGGTGGGAGACGGAGACGAGCAGGTCGCGCACGGTGCTCTCGTCGCGTACGGAGCCGACGAACTGCGGCATCACGCCGAGGCCGCCGCTCACCGTGACGCTGCCGCCGTCCGGCTGGAGCTCGCCGGAGATCATGCGGAGCAGCGTGGTCTTGCCCGCGCCGTTCGCCCCGACCAGGGCGACCACCGAGCCCTCGCCGACCCGGAAGGAGACATCACCGAGCAGCGCCCGCCCGTCCGGCAAGTAGTACTCGAGGTGCGCGGCTTCCAGATGTCCCATGGGCGGGATTCTCCGTGTCCGGCCGCCGCCACGGCAAACCGGTTTCCCCGGCGGTAGTGGCCGCGACCGCCCCGGGTACCTGGAGCGTATGACCACAGACGTCTCCGTCACATGTCAGGACGGCCTGCGGGCCCGGCTGCTCGCCCTCGACTGCCGGGTCTTCGACGCCGTCGCCTCCCGGCACTGGCCGGGCGCGGACCGCCTCCTGCCCCGGCTGAGCCGCGGCGCCAACCACGGGCTGCTCTGGTTCGGCACGGCGGCGGTGATCGCGGCGACCGGCACGCCGAGGGCCCGCCGCGCCGCCGTGCGCGGGGTCGCCTCGCTCGCGGTGGCCTCCGCGACCATCAACACGCTCGGCAAGCGCTCGGTGCGGCGTGCCCGGCCGCTGCTCGACTCGGTGCCGCTGATCCGGCAGCTGAAGCGGCAGCCCATCACCACGTCGTTCCCCTCGGGGCACTCCGCTTCCGCCGCGGCCTTCGCCACGGGGGTGGCGCTGGAGTCGCGGGGCTGGGGCGCCGGGGTCGCGCCCGTCGCGGGCGCGGTGGCGCTGTCCCGCGTCTACACCGGTGTGCACTTCCCGAGCGACGTCCTCGCGGGCGCGGCCCTCGGCGCGGGCGCCGCCTTCGCGGTACGCGGCCTCGCGCCGACCCGCGCCCAGCTGCCGGCGCCGGGCAGGCCGCGCGCCGACGCCCCGGCGCTGCCGGGCGGCGAGGGCCTGGTCCTGGTCGCCGAGTCCGCGCCGCGCACCGCCGAACGTACGAAGGCCCTGCGCGCCGCCCTCCCTCTGGCGGAGGTCATCACCTGCGAACGAGCCGAACTGTCCGCCGAGCTGGAGAAGGCGGCGGCCCGCGCGCGGGCACTCGGGGTATGCGGCGGCGACGGCACCGTCAATGCCGCGGCCGACACCGCCCTGCGCCACGGCCTGCCACTCGCGGTGCTGCCGGGCGCCACCCTCGGTCACTTCGCGTACGACATCGGCGTCGAGGAGACACGCGACATGTGCCGCGCCGTGGAGGAGGGCGCCGCGGTCTCGGTGGACGTGGGCCGCTTCAGCTCACCGGACGACGGCGCCGCCGGGGGCCGGGTCGAGGGGATCTTTCTCAACACCTTCGGTCTCGGCGTGCGCCCGGAGCTCGTCCGGCGGCGGGAGCGCTGGGCCCATCGTCTGGGTGAGAGGCCCGCGGCCGTTCTCGCCGCCGTCGCCGCCCTGCGGGCGCCGGGGTCGGTGCCGGAGCCGATGAGTGCCGTGGTCCGGGGCCGCAGGCGGGCGGTGTGGCTGCTCGTGGTGGGGAACGGGACGTATCACCGGTTCGGGCTCGGGCCGGGGCGCCGGCTCGATCTGGCGGACGGGCTGCTGGATGTGCGCGTCGTGCACGGCGGACGCAAGCCGGGCGCGCGGCTGCTCGCGGCCGCGCTGGCCGGTCCCGCGGCGGTGCGGCTGCGCAGTCTGCGGGTGGACGACGTCGGACCCGGCACGGTGGCCGCGTACGACGGTGAAGTCATCGGTGTGCAGGGCGCGTTGGTCATCGACAAGCTGCCGGAGGCGCTCACCGTGTACCGCCCGCTCCCGGCCGCCGACTGACCACAGGAGTGACCATGGGAGCGACCACAGGAATGACCAGATACTGATACGCGGGTCTCATTATTCGGCATGGCGGCGTACGGTTCGGCGTACCTCAGCACATACGCAGCGCACCTGGAGGAGTTCGCGCCATGCCGAAGGAGACCGCCGTCTACACGCACGGGCACCATGAGTCCGTGCTGCGTTCCCACACCTGGCGCACCGCCGCCAACTCGGCCGCGTACCTCCTCGGTTCGCTGAAGCCGCACATGAAGGTCCTCGACATCGGCTGCGGCCCCGGCACCATCACCGCGGACCTGGCGGAGCTGGTCCCGGACGGCCATGTCACGGGCGTCGACCACGCGCCGGACATCCTCGGCACGGCGCGCGCCACGGCCGCCGGACGCGGCCTGGGGAATGTCGATTTCGCCGTCGCCGATGTGCACGACCTCGACTACCCCGACGACACCTTCTGCGTCGTCCACGCCCATCAGGTCCTCCAGCACGTGGGCGACCCGGTGCGGGCGCTGCGCGAGATGCGGCGGGTCTGCAAGCCGGGTGGCGTCATCGCGGTCCGCGACGCGGACTACTCGGCGATGACCTGGTACCCGAACGTGCCGGGCATGGACGACTGGCTGGACCTCTACCTCCGGGTGGCCCGCGCCAACGGCGGCGAGCCCGACGCGGGGCGCCGCCTCAGGTCCTGGGCCCTGGAGGCCGGTTTCACGGACGTCACCGCGAGCGCCGGCACCTGGTGCTACGCCTCCGAGGAGGAGCGCGCCTGGTGGAGCGGGATGTGGGCGGACCGCACGGTCGCCTCCTCCTACGCCGAGCGGGCGGTGACGGGCGGGCACGCGGACGCGGAGCAGCTGGCGGCCGTCGCGGCGGCGTGGCGGGCGTGGGGCGGCCACGAGGACGGGTGGTTCGTGGTGCTGCACGGCGAGCTGCTCTGCCGGAAACAGCACGCCCCTTTTCCCCGACCGACGGCGTAAACACGCGGGTTGGGGTCACTCGGTCAGCAGGAGGTACACACTATGGTTCCCATTCTGCTGGTCCTTCTGCTGGCCCTTCTCCTCTTCGGAGCGGGCTTCGCCGTGAAGGTTCTCTGGTGGATCGCCATTGCCGTGCTCGTCGTCTGGCTGCTCGGATTCCTGATGCGCAGCACGTCGGCCACGGGCACGAGGTCCCGCTGGTACCGGTGGTGACCGGCCCCTGAGCGCCGGGTGAGCACTACTCCCTGGGAAGCAGGGGGCCCAGCGGCCCGAGGTCCAGATTCAGGTCCTCGGGCCGCAGCCCGTACCGCCCCCTCAGCTCCGCCATCCGGTCCTCCAGCAGCATGAGCGTCAGCCCGATACGCTCCTCCTGCTCCTCGGTCAGATCGCCGGTGTCGAAGCGGCGCACGGCCTGGCGCTCCATGAGCTGGCGCAGGAGTTCGACGATGGTCAGGACCAGTTTCACCAGGTCCCGCTCCACGGTGTCGGGGTCGAGGTCCATGCGGTTGCGACGGTCATGTTCCACACGGTCACGTTCCACAGTCCACTCACTCCAACTCCGGCCACGGTGACGGTACTTGCTCGTTCACCGAGCTGATCAGGGCGTTCAGGTCGATACGTACGAGATCGACGTCCGCGATCCGCAGGGTGATGTCGCCCGTGATGACGACACCGCCCGCGAGAAGGCGGTCGAGCAGATCGACCAGGGCGATTTCGCGGCGTTCCACGACGGTCATCGCGCGCGGCCCCTTCCGTTTCCGGACCCATTTTCGGTCCCGGTTCCGGTCCCGGTCCCGGTTCCGGTCCCGGTTCCGGTCCCGCTTCCGCTCTCCGTTTCGCCGACGTTGCGTTCCGTCTCGTCGCCGGTGAAGGAGTAGGCGGCCCACGGGCCCGTCAGTTCCACCCGCAGGTCGGCCGTGTCCCGCTCTTCGTCCTTGGTGCGGTCCACGAGTTCGACGAACTCCTCGGAGCGCGAACGCGGCACCAGGTAGGCGGCGTTGAGGACGTTGCGGCCCGGCGTGCGGGACAGGGACGAATTCTGCGGGGCGTGCAGCCGGGAGTCGTCGGCGTGCGAGGACAGCGAATCGTGCAGCCGCCGCGCGAACGTCTCGGCCCGCTCCCAGCTCTCCTCCTGGGCCGAGCGCTGCCTGCGCCGCTGGCGCAGATAGTCGCGGCCCGTACGGGGCTTCTCCGGCGCCGGCGGCTCCTGCGGGGCCCCCTCCCCCGGCGTCCCCTCGCCGCCCATGTGGACCTTGACGCCCCACTCCACGCACCCGTCGATCCGGTCCAGGACGCGCCGGAAGCGCTCCGCCCCGTCCTCCAGCATGGCGCGTACGCCGCTGTCGTCCCGGAAGACGGTCGCGAGCCGCAGCGGCAGCGGGCAGGTGACGGAGGTGAGCGCGGCGATCACCCGCTGGTGGGCGCGGGCCGTGTCGGCGAGCCAGTCCAGGTCCTCCAGGTGCGCGCGCAGCGGCTCCTCGGCGAAGTCCCGCTCCGGCACGGCGCCCACGAGGGCGATGAGGCCCTCGTGGGCGAGCTGCCGGGGCGGGACGCCGCCGACCCCGGTCAGGTCGGCGGCGAGCGGCGCGTCCAAGGGGCGGCACACCGCGTAGACGTAGCGCAGTTGCTCACTTGCCAGGCTCACGTGACTCCTTCTCGGCGGGCTCCAGGGCCTCCAGGGACTCCAGTTCCTCCACGCGGCGCCTCAACTCGGCGTTCTCCCGGGAGAGTTCCGTCCGGCGTGCCCCGGAGGAGAGCGCCGGATCGTCCTCCCACCAGTCGATGCCCATTTCCTTGGCCTTGTCGACGGAGGCGACGATCAGGCGGAGCTTGATGGTGAGCAGTTCGATGTCGAGCAGGTTGATCTTGATGTCACCCGCGATGACGATGCCCTTGTCCAGGACACGTTCGAGGATGTCGGCGAGGTTGGCGCCTCCGCCACTGCTGCCGTAGGGGCCGGGCAGTCCGCCGCCGGGGGTGGCCGTCATCGACGGCCCCGTCCGCCGCCGGCCGACTCGGCGTACTCGCGCTGCTTCTCCTCGTCGGCGTCGACATCGGCCTGGTCGTCGGCCTCGTCGGCCTCGTCAGCCTGGTCGTCGGCCTCGACATCGGCCTCTTCGTCATCGGCCTCTTCGTCGTACTCGTCCTCGGGCTCCTCGTCGAGTTCTTCCTCGTGCTCGTCCTCGTGCTCGTCCTCGTCCTCGTACTCTTCCGCCGGTTCGTCCTCCCGGACGTCCTCTTCCTCGTCGTACTCGTCCTCGGGCCGCCGCTCCTCGGTCTCCTCGCCCTCCTCCTCGGCCACCGCGTCCTCGTGGCTGCGGACGACCTCGCCGTCGCGGATCTCGCCGCGCCAGCCGTCGCTCGCCTCGCCGCGCAGCGAGATGTGCCGGGCGAAGTGCTTGAGGTCGAGGCGGGCCCTGCGGCCCTGGGCGCGCCAGATGTTGCCGGTCTTCTCGAAGAGGCCCTTCGGGTAGTACTCGATGACGAGCAGCACCCGGGTGAGGTTCTCCGCGAGCGCGTGGAAGGTGACGACGCCCTTGGTCGTGCCCTTGGCGCCCTCCGACGTCCAGGTGATCCGCTGGTCGGGCACCTGCTCGGTGGTGTGCGCCTTCCAACTGCGGTTGGACCAGAAGACCTTGAGCTTCCAGTCGGAGTCCGTGTCGTTCGCCACGGTGGCGCCCTTGACGCCCTTGGCGAAGGTGGAGAACTCCTGATACTGGGTCCACTGGTCGTACGCCTCACGGATCGGGACGCCCACGTCGACGTACTCCAGGATCACCGTGGGCTTCTGGCCCGCGCCGCCCTTCTTGCGCTTGCCGCCGCCGATGCCCTTGACGGCGTTCTTCACCGAGTCCTTGAGGTGGCTGCCGCCCAGTTCGAGCGCGCCGCGCACCGGGCCCTTGCCCTCGGCGAGCTTCTTGCCCGCCTGCGCCGCCAGCTTGCCGAAGCCGGGGCTCTTGCCGTCCGCGATGTCGTTCAGCTTGACGGTGGCGTCGCCGAGGCGGTGGCCCACGCCGATGAGCATGCGCTCGACCTGCGCCATGAGGTAGGCCTGCGCTTCTTCCTTCACGCGGTCGGCCGCGGGGCTGCGCGTGATGTTGCTCAGGGGTGACTCAGCCATGGTCGCCTCCCTTCGCCCCGCCGCCCGTGCGGGTGGTCGAGGCCGTCTTGCGGGCGGTGCCGCGGGCGGCCGAGGTGGACTTCTTGGCGGTCCTGCTCTGGGCGGTCTTGCGGGACGTGTTCTGTGCGGTCCTCTTCGCCGGGGTCTTCTTCGCGGCCGACTTCGAGGCGGACTTCGCGTCCGGCTTCGACTCCGATGCCGACTTCGACTTGTCGGCGGACCTCGGCTTCGAGCCGGACGTCCGCTTGGCCGGCGCCTTCCCGCGCCGACCGGCCGACTCGGACTCCGCGGCCTCGTCGCCCTCGCCCTCGCCCTCGTCCGCGTCCTCGTCCGCGTTCTGTTCATCCCGGCCGACGGCCCTCTTGGCACCGTCCGGCACCACGCCGGAGATGCGGTCCTGGACGTCCAGGGTGCGGTCGTGCAGGCGGTCGGCGAGGCCTTCGAGCTGCCGGTTCAGGAGCGAGCCGGTGGCGGCCTTGCCCACGCCCCGCATGTCCTGGCGCAACTGGTCGCCGATCTCCTTGAACTGCGGGTTGTTCTCCAGCTGCTGGGTCACGAGCGCGCCCAGCGCCTTGGGGCTCAGACGCAGCCGCTTCCCGGCCACCATCGTGCCCACGGCGAACGCGAACTTCGCCTTCTTCGTGCGTCCGAGCACGTACCCCGCGCCCACGGCGAGGCCCACTGCGAGTCGGTTCATTGTCTGAAGTCCTGTCCTGTGCTGTGTTGCAGCCGGTCGAGGAGTTCGTCCTCGGCCCGCTCGAACTCGTCCTCGTCGATCTCGCCCGCCTCCAGGAGCTCCTCGAGGCGGGCGAGTTCGCGACGGATGGCCGAGGGGTCGTAGTACTGCCGCTCCGCCTCGTCGACCACTTGTCTCAGCACCCAGAGGGAGCCACGGGCCGGGGCGAGGGGCAGCATCAGCAGTTCGCCGATCAGTCCCATGCCCTCACTCCGCGGACTTGGCGGGTCCCGGGTCGACGAAGCTGTACGGCGGCAGCGGCCCGTGCACCTTGAGCTCCAGGTGCGGCTGCGTGGACCGGAGTTCGTCCACCGCGGCGACGAAGCCCTCGGCCGACTTGCGGTTCACCAGGAAGGAGATGTTGGCGAGCCAGCCGGTGCCCTCGGGCCCCTCGGCGACCGCCTCGGCCGTCGGCTCCAGCGCGCGCCGCACCTCGACGCCGTCGCTCGCCTCCCGGGCCCGCACCGCGGCGGTGACCGCCTCGCCGAGCTTCAGCTTCTGCTCGTGGCTGCCGCCGCCCTGGCGCTGGTTGGCCTCCACCATGGCGCGCAGCTCCGGGTTCTCCGCGAGCACCTGGTGCAGCACGGCCTGCTCGTTGTGCGAGGCCTTCACGTTGTACTCGACCTTGCCGTCGAGGGCGCGCAGCCGCTCCGTGTAGTGATCGGTCCGCTCCCCGAGCACGGATACGACGGTCTCGTCGTCCGGCGCGAGGCTGCCGAAGCGCATCGGGAGCACGGAACCGGCGGCGCCCGCCTCCGACAGCACGTTCTGGTGCGCGAGCAGGTCACGCCGCTTGGGCTTGAGGTCCTCGGGGGCATCGCTGACGATGGCGGCGAGGTCACCCTGCTTCAGGATGCGCACGGTGCACGGCGGCTTCCCGATGCCCTCCATGCCGTCCGGCAGGGCCGGGTGGGAGCTGCTCGCGATGCCGTAGACGTAGGTGCTCACTCCTTCTCCTCCTTCCGGCGGGAGGTCGTGGAGCGCCGGGCCCGCGGGCGTTCCTCGGTCTGACGCTCGCCGTCCTCACGGGACTGCTTGAAGGCGTCCGATATCGTCTCGGCGGCTCCGGAGAGCGCGCCCTTGGACTTGCCCTTGGCGCCGGACTCGGTGATCTCGCCGACGAGGTCGGGCAGGCCGGGGTTCTTCTTCGGCCCGGATTCCAGGTCGAGGCGGTTGCACGCCTCGGCGAACCGCAGATAGGTGTCGACGCTCGCGACGACGACACGGACATCGACCTTCAGGATCTCGATGCCGACCAGTGAGACGCGTATGAAGGCGTCGATGACGAGTCCTCGGTCGAGGATGAGTTCCACGACGTCGTACAGGCCGCTGGAGCCGCCTCCGCCGCCGGACTGTTGTGCCGGGACCACGGTCATACCGACTGTGCCTCCTTGCCTTGTCTGCTCTGTCTTTCTCGGCTCTCTGTCTTTCTGGCTTTCTCGGCCTTCTTGTTCCCCTTACTTGCTGTGGGGGTCCGAACGGCCGCGCTCGTAACGGCGGACCCGCCGGTAACCGGTGAGTTCGCCCTGCGGGTCGAGCCGCACCTCGTAGCTCGCGAGCAGGCTCATCGTGTCGGGGACACGGGCCAGTTCGAGCACCTCGATCTCCAACTGCCAGCCGTCGTCGGTGCGTTCGAAGGACGACACCGACTCGGCCGTCATGCCGGTGAGTTCGGCGAGCTGGTCCTGTGCGGCCCGCAGCACTGCCATGGGGCCCGGCAGTTCTTCGTTCCGCGCGGCGTCCGTCTTCTTGGTGTCTGTCGTCTTGGTGTCTGTCGTCGAGTCTGTCGTCTTACGTGATGTATTGGCCATGTCCACCTCCCGGCCCGGGTGTCCCGGTGGCCCTTGGCCAAACCTCGCCGGTGCGTATCCCCCGGCGGCGCGGGAGGTGTTCAGCCGCGCAGGGCGCGCAGCTTGCGGCGGGCCGGTCCGAGGGCGCGTCCGGCGCGCAGGACGCCGGCCCAGGGGTCGGTGCGGGCCTGCTCCAAGGCGTCCTCGATGGTCCAGCGGCGGGCGTGCACCGCCGGGTCGTCGAGCTGCTCCCAGGCGAGGGGGACGGCCACCGGGGCGCCGGGCTTGGCCCGCACCGAGAACGGGGCCACCGCTGTCTGCGCGTACGCGTTGCGCTGCACGTCGAGGTAGAGCCGGTCGCCGCGCGCCTCTTTGCGGGCGGCCGTGGTGAACCGCTCGGGGTGGGCGGCGGCGAGGGTGTCGGCGACGTCCTTGGCGAAGTCGCGTGCGTCGTCGAAGTCGTGGTGGCCGTTGAGGGGCACGACGACGTGCAGCCCGCGTGAGCCGGTCGTCATCAGGGCGGACGGCAGGCCCATGTGGTCGAGGAGCTCACCGAAGAGCCGGGCCGCGTCGCGCACGGCGCCGAAGTCGTCCTTCGCCGGGTCGAGGTCGAAGACCAGCCGGTCGGGGCGGTCGATCCTGCTGGTACGGGAGAGCCAGCGGTGCAGGGTGAGGCAGGCCTGGTCGGCGAGGAAGAGCAGGGTCGCGGTGTCGTCGCACACGGTGTGGGTGACGGTGCCGCCCTGCTTGGCGACCTCGGCGCGGGTGATCCAGTCCGGGTAGTGGTCCGGGGTGTCCTTCTGCATGAAGCGCGGACCGTCGACGCCGTCGGGGTGGCGCTCCAGCATGAGGGGGCGGCCACGCAGGTGGGGCAGCATGAAGGGGGCGACGGACCGGTAGTAGTCGAAGAGGTCCGCCTTCGTGTAGCCCTTGCTCTTGCCTCTGCCCTCGCTCTTGCCTCTGCCCTTATCGCCGCCGGCCGGGAAGAGGATCTTCTCCGGCCGGTGCAGTTCCACGGTGCGGCGGCCCGCCCGCACTGTCCGTACGTCGGTCATAGGCGTTTCCTTCCGTTCGTCCCGTCAGGCCGGGACGGACCTGCCGAGTACCCCGGGGCGGTCCCGCCAGTCGCCCTGAACCCCCCGGTGTGGTGGTGTTCACCCTGGTCGGGAGGGTGGCTGGCCCCACCCGGAACTCGGGGGACGGCGGGCGTGCCCCGCGGCGCCCGGACCGGAAGGATCGAAGTCACCGAACGGTCGCCCCACACCGACGACCCGCGCATCAGCGCCCCCCGCACCAACGACCCCTCAGTGAGGTCTGCCATGACGCACAGCACCGACTCGCACAGCACCGACTCGCATCGCGCCGCCGCCCTTCGTCCTCAGCCCCGGCACCGGCCCCGGCCCCGGCCGCGTTCCCAGGAGCCGCGGCTGCTGCCCCGCATGCTTCCGGGGACCGACGAGCCGCCGGCCCCCGCCACCGTCAGGGCCGCCTTCGCGCTCTGGCTGACGGCGGTCGCCGCGGGCGTCTTCGAGACGGTGCTCGCGGTGGTCGGGACGGTGGCCGACAGCGACGCGTCCACCGGCGGTCTCGCGGGCGGCGTGGCGCTGCGCGTGGCCGTGTACTCCGCGGTCGTCCTGGTCGCGGTGCGGATGCGCCGCGGCGCGAACTGGGCGCGGCTGGCCCTGGCGGGCGTGCTCGGCGTGTTCGGCACGCTGTCCCTGGTGGTCGAGCCCGTCCGGTGGCTGGCCGGCGGGCACCCGCTCGGTGACGCCTTGCGTGACGTGGGTGTGGTGGACGTGCTGTTCGGCGGGAGCCGCGTCCTGCATGTGGCGGCGGTAGTGGCGGCGGTGGTCCTGATGTTCCGGCCGTCGGCGAACGCGTGGTTCAGGGCGGCGCGATGAAACGGCGACCGGCTAGACGAAGCGGCGCCCTGCCCCCTGCCTCACCGGACCACCGCCTCTTCCACCAGCAGTCGTGCCGCCGCCGCGATCGACTGGGCGTCGATGCCCGCCGCGCGCAGCTGCTGCTCGGGGGAGGCCGAGCCCGGCATCGTGCGTACCGCGAGCCGGACCAGGCGCGGCACCGGGCCGCCGTCGGTGAACGCGTCGAGGACCGCGTCACCGAGGCCGCCCTCCTCGCGGTGGTCCTCGACGGTGACCAGGCACCCGGTCCGCGTGGCCGCCTCGCGCAGGGTGCGGCGGTCGACGGGCTTGACGGAGTACAGGTCGACGACGCGCACCGGGATGCCTTCACCTTCGAGCAACTCGGCCGCGGAGAGCGCCTCGTGGACGGTCACTCCGGCGGCGACAAGGGTCATCCGGTCCGCGTCGGAGGAGCGCAGGACCTTGGACCCTCCGATGGGGAACTCCTCGCCGGGTCCGTAGATGACGGGCGTGTCCCCGCGTGACGTACGCAGGTAGCGGACGCCGTCGAGTTCGGCCATCTGTGCGATGAGCCGTCCGGTCTGGTGGGCGTCGCACGGGTACAGGACCGTGGAGCCGTGCACCGCGCGGAGGAGCGCCAGGTCTTCGAGACCCATCTGGGAGGGGCCGTCCTCCCCGATCGCGACGCCCGCGTGCGAGCCGACGAGGTTGATGCCCGCGCCGCTGATCGCCGCCATCCGTACGAAGTCGTAGGCGCGCGTGAGGAAGGCCGCGAACGTCGTCGCGTACGGCACCCAGCCGCGGGCGGCCATGCCGACGGCGGTGGCGACGAGTTCCTGCTCGGCGATGTAGCACTCGAAGTAGCGGTCGGGGTGTTCCTTGGCGAAGCGCTCCGTCCGTGTCGAGTCGCCGACCTCCCCGTCGATGGCCACGACGTCGCCGCGGGCGGTGCCGAGCGCGGCGAGTGCCTCGCCGTAGGCGTCGCGGGTGGCGATGGCCTCGCCCACCTCGTGGCGGGGCAGTTCCAGATGGCCGGTGCGTACCGCGTGCAGGGTCCGCGCCGCGGCGGGCTTGCGGACCTCCACGCGTACGTCGCGTACGCCGCCCAGCTCCTCGACCGCCGCCTCCGCCTCCGGCAGCGGCTTGCCGTGCAGGCCCTCGCGGTCCTCGATGGAGGCGACGCCCTTGCCCTTGAGGGTGCGGGCGAGGATGACGGTCGGCTGCCCGGCGGTGGAGCCCGCCTCCTGACAGGCGCGGTCGATGGCCTCGACGTCGTGCCCGTCGGTCTCGACGACGTGCCAGTCGAACGCCTTGAAGCGGTCCGCGTACGCCTTCAGGTCCCACCCGTGGCGGGTCGGGCCGCGCTGGCCGAGACGGTTGACGTCGACGATGGCGGTGAGGTTGTCGAGGTGCTCGTACCCGGCGTGCTCGGCCGCCTCCCAGACGGAGCCCTCGGCGAGTTCGCTGTCGCCGCAGAGCACCCAGACGCGGTAGGGGATGCGTTCGAGCCGCTTGCCGGAGAGGGCCATGCCGACGCCGACGGGCAGTCCCTGTCCGAGCGAGCCGGTGGCGACCTCCACCCACGGCAGGGCGCGGGGCGTCGGGTGCCCCTGGAGGCGGCTGCCTTCTTTACGGAAGGTGAGAAGCTCTTCGTCGGTGAGCGCGCCCGCCGCCTTGTACGCCGCGTAGAGCAGCGGTGAGGCGTGGCCCTTGGAGAGGATGAAACGGTCGTTGCCGGGGTGGTCGGGGCGGTCGAAGTCGTAGTGCAGATGGCGGCCGAGGAGCACGGCCATCAGGTCGGCGGCGGACATCGACGAGGTGGGATGCCCGGAGCCGGCGGCGGCCGAGGCGCGAACGGAGTCGACGCGGAGCTGCTGGGCGAGGGCGGCGAGGTCGCGGTCGCTGGGGGTGGTGGTCTGGGGCATGGGGGGCTCCTTGGGAGGGCGGGGCTTCTGGGCGGGGAGGTTCTTGGCGGGAACCGTCCTTGGGCGACTGCCTACGCGGCAGAAGGGCGTCCAGGAGCCAGTCTGCGGCGACGCGCACGCCGTCGCCCGGCAGAACCGGCTCCGACGATGACGGTGGCGGTGGCGGTGGCGGTGGCGGTGGCGGTAGCGGTGACGGTGGCGGTGCGGGATCGGCTCACGATGCGCCTCCGGCGTGGTCGGAACCTCCCGCGTGCCCCAGGCCGACGGGCACCAAACTCCGGATGCCGGGGCGCGGGGGACGAGCCCGGCGGCCACCCGGAAGCGAGCCTGGCGGGCGCCCTGAAGCAAGGCCGAGATCATCTGACGGGCAGGGACGAGAGCATCCGACGGCAAGGCCGAGGAGCGTAGGAAATCCGAGGTCCGTGACGCCTCGTGCACCGTTTGTCACCGCTCCTCGGGGTTACTCGGAGCAGTATCCGACCAGCTCCGCCGCCGCACCGGAGGCGCGCCCCACCATGCCTCCGGCCGACGCGCCCTGCCCGCGCTCCCCGGTCTCCACCGCACCGCCTCCCGCCGCCCCGCGCACGATGAACCTAGGAAGTCCCAGATGAAGGACGCAGTCTCCATCGAACGGCCGGCCGTCTCCGCGTACACCGTGCCCGCGGACGCACCCGAGGCGGACGGCACCTTCGCCTGGGACACCACGACGGTCGTCGTCACCGAGATCACCGCGGGCGACGCGACCGGCACCGGCTGGACCTACGCGCCCGCCTCCGTCGCCGCCCTCGTCGACGAGCAGCTCACTCCGGCCGTCCTCGGGCGGGACGCCCTCGACATCCCCGCCGCGCACGACGCGATGGCGAAGGCGGTCCGCAACACCGGCCGTCCCGGCGCCGCCGCCTGCGCGATCTCGGCGGTCGACATCGCCCTGTGGGACCTGAAGGCCCGGCTCCTGGAACTCCCTCTCGTACGTCTCCTGGGAGCGGCCCGCGACGAGGTTCCCGTCTACGGGAGCGGCGGCTTCACGACGTACCACGACACGCATCTGGCGGCGCAGCTGAACGGCTGGGTGCACGGCCAGAACATCCCGCGCGTCAAGATCAAGATCGGCGAGGGGTGGGGCCGGGCGGCGGCCCGTGACGTGTCGCGGGTGCGGACCGCGCGTGAAGTCATCGGCCCCCAGGCGGAGTTGTATGTCGACGCGAACGGCGGCTACACCCGCAAGCAGGCGGTACGGGTGGGCAGGGTGCTCGCCGAGCACGGCGTGGGCTGGTTCGAGGAGCCGGTGTCCTCGGACGACCTGCGGGGCCTCGCGCTGGTCAGGGACGCGATGGTGTGTGACGTGACGGCGGGCGAGTACGGCTACGACCTGCCCTACTTCGCGCGCATGATCCCCTCCGTGGACTGTCTCCAGGTGGACGCGACGCGCTGTGGCGGCCTCACCGAGTGGCTGCGCGCGGCGGCACTCGCGCAGGCCCACGGCCTGGAGGTCTCGGCGCACTGCGCGCCGCACGCGCACGCCGCGGTCGCCGCGTGCGTGCCCAACCTGCGGCACATCGAGTGGTTCCACGACCATGTGCGGATCGAGTCGATGTTCTTCGACGGGGCGCTCGACCCCACCGGCGGCGTAGTCCGCCCCGACGGCGGGGTCGGGCACGGCCTTGAGCTGCGCACGGACGAGGTGGAGAGGTTCCGGGTGGTGTGAGGACCCGCTGCCCGCCCCCACCCCGGACGACGCCCTCAGTGCTCGTCGCGCCGCGGCAGCTCCTGGCCCGGGACGCGGAGCCGGCCGGGGGCGGCGTCGGTCGCGGGCGCGGTGGGCGGCATCGGCGGCGGCGCGGGCGCGGCGAGGCCACCCGGCGCGATCCCGGGGGCGGCGGGGGTGTTGCCCATGGGGTCCGCGGGGTCCGCGTAGCCACCGGAGTGCGCCTCGGGCCGCCCGGAGCCCGGCCGTGCCGCATTGCGCAGCAGCACCGCCGCGAGGCCGAGCAGCGCGCCCACGATCAGCGCGGCCGCCCAGTCGGGCAGGACGAGCGCGAGGGCGAGGCCGACGGCCAGGGCGACCGCGGCGCCCGCATAGAGCGCGGTGACGCCGGAGCCCGCGTAGAGCGTGGCCTTGCGCCGCTGCTTCTTGGTCTGCTCCCGCAGTTCTTCGCGGAGTTCGGTACGGATCGTGCGGACCAGCTCGTCGGTCAGAGCCTTGTCGAACGGCTGCTTGTCGAGGCCGGTCAGTGGATTCTTCTCGGGGCCAGTCATGGCCGACGGGTACCCGCGGGCCCCGACGGGTAACGGGATGCGACAGGTCCCCACGCCGGAGGCGGTGGCGAGGGAGCGGCCAATCATGAAATCGTTGCGGAGCCGTTGGCCGGTCACAGAGGTGAGGGCGTCCGATCATGGAGATCCTGGGAACCACGCTGCGCGTCTGCGTCGAGGACTTGGAGTCCTCCGTCGCGTTCTACGAGCGGCTCGCGGGCGGCAAGGCGATGCGCTTCGAGCGCGGCGGCGTGTCCGTGGCCGCGGTCGGCTGCTTCCTGCTGATGAGCGGCCCGGAGCAGGAGCTTGAGGTGCTGCGCAAGGTCGCGGCGACCATCGCGGTGCGGGACGTGGACGAGGCGTACGCCGTTCTGACCGCCTCCGGCGCCCGCGTCGTCGCGGGCCCGGTCCCGACCCCCGTCGGCCGCAACCTCATCGCGATGCACCCGGACGGCGCCGTCTTCGAGTACGTGGACCGCCGCACCGCCACGACCTGACGGCCCCGAAGAGCCCGGACCGGGCCGGACGGGCCCCGCGGCGTCTCACTCCCCCGCCGCCTCACTCCCCGGCGGCCGCATCCGGAAGTCGTACCGCGCCGGGAGCTCCTCGCCGCCCGTGGCCGCCGTCCACAGGTCACCGAGGGCCTCGGCGCCCTCCCGCAGGTCCGCCGCCTCGAAGCCCTCGTCGAAGACGGCGCGCACCGCCGCCATATCGCCCTCGGCGTGGAGGAGTTGGGCTTCGACGAGGCGGAAGCGGCCCTCGGCGCGGGTGGCTTCGTGGAGGCGGTTCCAGACCGCGCGGGCCGCTCGCGGGCGGTCCGCGGCGAGCAGCGCCGACATCGCCTCGCGGCCGAGCGCGGCCGTCGCCGCCGTCCAGGTGACGCCGTCGTCGCGCCGCTCCTGGCACAGGTCGTCGAAGGCTTCCGCGTACCGGTCGGCGGCCCGTTCCAGGTGCCCTTCGGTGCGGTCCGCCACGGCGAGGCAGCGCAGCAACGGCCAGCGGGACGGCGCCAGTTCGAGGCCGCGCTCCCAGCTGCGGACGGCCTGCGCCCGGTCGCCCGCGTGCCACTGGGCGACCCCCAGGTGGTACTCGGCGAGCGGGCGTGCGGGCGCGGTCTCCAGCATGTCGCGCCAGTGCCGGGCTACGAGCGTCGGGCCGGGCGGGGCGACCTTGCGCGGCTCGGGTACGGCGCCGGAGTGCAGCAGCTCCAGCCACGGCGCCTGTTCGGGGCCGAGCGTCGACTCGTCGAAGGGCGTGCCCGGCAGCTTGTACCCGGCGCGCAGGACTTCCAGCGCGCCCCAGCCGGAGCCCACCGCGAGCACGTCCCGGGGCTCGGTGTCGGCGCGGGTCAGCCACGCCTCGTACGCGGCGTCGACGGCCTCCCGCGGCAGGGCGTCGGCGAGCCGCGCCTCGGCCTCGCCACGCGCGTCCGCCCAGTCGCCGTGCACCGGATCGGCCCGCGCGGACAGCGGCCCGTACGACTCCAGCCAGCTGAACTCGGACTCGGCGTCCAGGCGTACGTGCTCCAGCTGCGTGCGCGCGAGGCCCGCCTGGATCTCCGCGTAGCCGCCGGTGCCGGGCTCGGTGAGCCACCGCTGCCAGCGCCGGCCGCCGCTGCCGGTGCCCCAGACGAAGAGCTTGCGGCCGCGCGGCAGGTCGGTGGAGGTCTGGACGAGCCCGTTCCCGGACGCGTCGAGCGCGGCGATCCACCGGCGGGCGCCGTCCGGTACGTCGTAGAAGTAGTCGGCGGGGTACTCACTGCGCAGCGGGTACGTCCGGTCGGCGCCGTCGCACTCCGGCACCGGCACCCGCCGCAGCCCGCCCGGGTACGCGAACCGCCAGGCCTCGTCGGCCGGAGCGAGCACTCTGCACTCCTCGGGCACCGCGATGTTCGACCACCAGTAGACGGGCGCGGGCCGCTCGTGCGGGTTGCGGACGCGCACGCCGACGTGGAGGAAGTCGGAGCCGTAGGGCAGCCACAGGTCCACCTGGAAGGGCAGGTCGCGCAACCGCTCCCACTCCCACAGGCGCAGCATCTCGCCGCCGTCGGGCGCGGTCAGGCGGGCGGCGTGCACGGGCGCGCAGGACAGGGTGGTGTGGCCCGTCGCGCCGATGTTCCACTCGATGCCGCCGGAGCACCACGCGCCGTTGAGCGCGAAACCCGCGGGCTGCAACACGGGGTTGCGATAGAGGAGTTCGCGCCCGGTCGGCTTGTGGAAGAGGGAGTGGACCCGGCCGCCGTATCCGGGCAGGACGGTGGCGCGCAGCCGGTCGTTCTCGATGACGAGCGTGTCGAGCTGCGTGTCGGCCCGTTCGCGTCCGTACCCGTCGAGGAGCCGTACGGGCAGGGGGCCGCGCAGCGGCTCGTACCCGAGCTGGCGCGCCATGTCGCGCGGCAGCCCTTCCTTGGCGCGCTCGTCCAGGGTGCGCGCTTCGCGCAGGGGCCGCAGTGGGGGCAGGGGGTTCTCGGGACCGGTCGGAGCGACGGGCAGGGTCATGACGTCACGGCGCACGGTGGTCTTCACGATCACCATGGAACACCGCCGCCGCGGCGCCGACCAGGGCCTCTTCGGGTCAGGTTTGCGCGGAGGCCGCTCGGGGCCGGTCGATGGCCGCCACGAGCAGGTCCGCGAGCAGGTCACCGGCCGTGCCGTCCGGGTCGAGATCGGGGTCGTAGATGGTGAGGTTGAGGCCCGCGCAGCGCGGTGAGTTCACCAACGGCCTCAGCAGTGCCAGGAGTTCCTCGGGGAGCAGCCCGCCGGGGCCGGGGCTGTCGACGGCGGGCATCACCGACGGATCGAGGACGTCGGCGTCCAGGTGCACCCAGAACCCGTCGAGCACGGGCACCTCCAGGGTCTGCGTGACGGCGCGCGCGATGTCGTCGGCGCCCCACTCCCTGATCTCGCCGACGGTGGCGTGGGAGATCTTCAGGGCGGTGAACTCGGCGCGGTCCTCGTCCCCGTCGCGCATCCCGAAGAGGCGTACGTCCTCGTCGCGCACGTAGGGCTTGAGCCCCTCGATGTCGGTGAGGTCGTCCTGTCCGCGCCCGGTGGCGAGGGCCAGCTCCTCGCCGCCCGCGGCGCCGATGTGATCCGAGTTGCCGGGGTGGCGGAAGTCGGCCGAACCGTCGACAGCGGCGATTCCATACCGCCCGACGCGGCGCAGCACGAGCGCCGCCCCGAGCTGGATCGAGCAGTCGCCGCCGAGCACGACGAGGAAGTCACCTGCGCGCACGTGGTGTTCGACGCGGTCGGCGAGCTTCACGGTGTACGAGGCGATGGCGGCCGCGTTGAAGACGCCGTCGCCCTCCTGCCAGTCGCCGCGGTCGTAGCGCGGCGGGACGACGACACCGCCCTCGAAGGCGCCGAGACGCCGCAGAACACCCCGCTCCCGCATCGCTCCGGCGAGTTTGTGGCAGCCGGGCACGGTGCCGGGGGCCGGTGGGCGAAGGCCCAGGTTGGAGGGTGCGTCGACGACCACGATATTCCGCATGCGGCCCATCCTCGGCGACGTACGCTGCATCCAGCAACGGCCGTGGACTCCTCCACGTACGACCGCGGAGGCCCGGACACCATGAAGATCAACCGGAAGCCGTCGCGCCGCTGACCCGGCCCGGCGGCGGCCCCGCGTCCCTGCCGTGGACGAACGCCCAGCGTTCGTGGTCGCGCCAGGCCCCGTCGACGTAGAGGAAGTCCGGCGAGAAGCCCTCCAGGCGGAAGCCGCGCCGGCGCACGAGCGCGATCGACGGGGCGTTGCCCGGCTGGATGTTGGCCTCCAGCCGGTGCAGTCGCAGCTCCCCGAAGGCGTACGCCATGACGAGGCCGAGCCCCTCGGCCATCAGGCCCCGTCCGGCGGCGTGCGCGAAGGCGCCGTATCCGAGTGCCCCGCTGCGGAAGCCGCCCCGGACGATGTTGTTGATGTTGATGAACCCGGCGATGGCCCCGCTGTCGCGCTCGCACACGAGGAACCCGGCCTTGGTCGGGTCCTCGTTGAGCATCGCGGCGTACACGCGGTAGGTGTCGTCCGTGGACGGCGGGAAGAGCCAGGGCCGGTGCAGCTCCCGGCTCTCGCGCGTACGGGCGGTGAACTCCGCGGAGTCCGCGCGGGTGAAGTGGCGTATCCCCACGCGGGGGCCCTCGGCGAGATGCGCGGCCGTGTCGGCGGTGTCGGACATCGGGCCACGCTATCCGCGCCTCCGGATGAAGTAGGCCCCGCACAGGGCACCGATCAGTCCCGTGCCGAGCAGGGCCATCCACAGGGGCATGGTCACTTCGGGGATCAGCAGTCGGATCTTGGTGCTGCGGGTGTTCTCGAAGATGAAGACCAGAGTGAGGACGGCGACCGCGGCGACGGCGACCCTGCCGGGTGTCATCAGCCCGCCGCCCGGGCCGCCGCTCCTGGAGCCGCCCGTGGAGGTTTTGGGGCTCATGATGTGGACCCTTCCGTCGGTGGTACGTCGTTCCGGCCTCCCCCGGCACCAGCATGGGCGGCCCGGCCGGGTTCGCGCGCGGTGGGCGTGCCTCCGGAGTGGGGCGGTGGGCCGGACGGGTGACGGAGGCCGCCGGCCGCGGGCGGGGCGCGCTACTGGCCGGTAGGCGACCGGTCGAAGGGGCGCCCTACGGCGCCGGACAGCACCGGCCGGCCGGTGCCGGTCGGCCAGCGCCGGTCGGCCAGCGCCGGTCAGACGAGCGCCGGTCGGCCAGCGCCGGTCAGGCCAGCGCCGGTCGGCCAGCACCAGTCAGCCAGCGCCAGTCAGACGAGCGCCGGTCAGACGAGCGCCGGTCGGCCAGCGCCAGTCAGCCAGCGCCAGTCAGACCAGCGCCAGCCAGCCAGCGCCGGTCAGGCCAGCGCCGGTCAGGCCAGTGCCAGTCAGACGAGCGCCGGTCAGACGAGCGCCGGGACATCCAGTGTCAACGTCCGCGCGTCCGCGTCCAGTTCGCCCCGCACCCCGAACGGCACGGTCAGCGCCCCGTCGCAGTGCCCGAACCCGAACTCCTCGACCACGGGCACGCCGAGCCCGCCGAGCCGGTCGGCGAAGAGCGCGCGCACATCGTCGTACGGCTCGCACTGCTCCCATGAGCCGAGCGCGATCCCGGCGACGCCCTCCAGCCAGCGCGAGCGCAGGAGTTGGGTGAGGATCCGGTCCAGGCGGTACGGCTCCTCGCCGATGTCCTCCAGGAACAGCAGGCCACCGCGCGCGGACGCCCGCGCCCCGGGGGTGCCGAGGTCGGCGGCGAGCAGCGACGCGCAGCCGCCGAGCGTGACGCCCCGGGCCCGTCCGCCGACCAGCGCCCTCGCGCGCCCGGCGGCGGGGATCACCTGGGCGGCCTCGGGGGTGAAGAGGGTCGTACGCAGGTGGTCCTGGGCGTCCGCGTTCTTGAGGAAGTCGGTCACGGCGGTCATGGGGCCGTGCAGGGTGGCCACGGCGAGCCGCGTGGCGAACGCCTCGTGCAGTGCGGTGATGTCGCTGTAGCCGAGGAACACCTTGGGCCCGGCCGCCCCGGCCGCCCCGGCCGCACCCGCCGCCCGCGCCGCCCCGGTCGCCTTCCGCAGCGCCGCCCAGTCGACGAGGTCCACCATGCGCTGGGCGCCGTACCCGCCGCGCGCGCAGAGCACGGCGGCCACGGACGGGTCGCACCACGCCCGCTCCAGGTCACGGGCGCGGGCGGCATCGGCTCCCGCGAGGTAGTCGAACTCCCGGTGCCGGTCCAGGACATGGGGCATGGCGAAGGGCTCCAGGTCCCAGCCGCGCAGGATGTCGAGGCCCGCTTCGAGACGGTCCTCCGGGACGGGTCCGCTCGGGGCGATGACGGCCACCCGCGCGCCGGGCGTGAGACGCGCGGGCCGTGCGAGGGGTCTCACTTGGCGAGCTCCAGGGTCGGCACGGACCCCGCCAGGTCGAGTCTGAACACCTGTGCGTACAGGGAGAGTTCCGCCTCCAGGGCGCGGATCATCGTGTCGGCGCGGCGGAATCCGTGGCCCTCCCCCTCGAAGGCGATGTAGGCGTGCGGGATGCCGCGCCCCTCCATCCTGGCGAGGAACCGCTCGGTCTGCGCGGGCGGACAGACCACGTCGTCGAGTCCCTGGAGGAGCAGGAAGGGGACGGTGACGCGTTCGGCGTGCTCCAGCGGCGACCGCTCCCCGTACCGCCCGGGCACCTCGTCGATCGGTCCGACGATGGAGTCCAGGTAGCGCGATTCGAGGTCGTGGGTCTCCCCCGACGCGAACGCGGCGAGGTCGAGCACCGGATAGATAATCGTCCCGCAGGCGTAGACGTCGATGCTGGTCAGCGAGACGGCCGCGGTCCAGCCGCCCGCGCTGCCACCGCGGATCGCGAGCCGGGCGCGGTCCGCGGTGCCCTCGTCGGCCAGCGCGAGCGCGACGGCCGCGCAGTCGTCGACGTCGACGACGCCCCACTGTTCGCGCAGCCGGTCGCGGTAGGCGCGCCCGTACCCGGTGGAGCCGCCGTAGTTGACCTCGGCGACGCCGATGCCGCGCGAGGTGAAGTAGGCGATGGCCAGGTCGAGTACGAGGGGTGAGCGGCCGGTGGGGCCTCCGTGTGCCCACACCACGTAGGGCGGCAGTTCGTCGTCGGGCGCGACGTGGCCGGGGTGGTGCGGCGGGTAGATGTGCGCGTGGACGGTGCGTCCGGCCGGGCCGGAGAAGGTGCGGATCTGGGGTTCCGGGTAGTACGTCGGGTCGACGGGGTCGTCGTGGGCGGCGCCGACGACGCGGGCGTGGCCGGTTCCGGTGTCCAGCTCCACGACCTCGTACGCGCTGCGCGGGCTCGCGGCGACGCCGACCACGCGGGGGCCGTGCGCGGCGACGGTCGAGGCCCACTCCGTCCAGGGGCCCGCCGCGTCGACGACTTCGCCGGTCTCGGGGTCGAGTATGCCGAGCGCGGTGGCGCCCTTGCCGTGCACGACGGCGATCAGTCCGGTCTCCAGCGGCGCGAACCAGCTGAGGCCGACCTGCCACAGGGGTCCCGCGAACTCCTCCTCGCGCGGGCACAGGGCCTGTACGCCGGTGGCGTCGTCCGGCGTCGCGCGGTACAGGTTCCACCAGCCGGTGCGGTCGCTGGAAAACAACAGCCGTCCGTCCGCGGCCCATTCGACCTGCGCGACGGACTCCTCGGGCCCGCCGGCGAAGGTCCGTGCGGCACCGAAGGTGCCGTCGCCGCGCACATCGGCGAGCATCAGCTCCGTGCCGTCCCACGGCATGCGGGGGTGGTCCCAGGCGATCCAGGCGGCGCGGGTGCCGTCCGGTGAGAGGCGGGGCCCGGTGACGAACCGGTGGGCGCCGTCGGACAGTTCGCGCACCGCGCCGCGGTCCTTTGCCGCCGAGCCGTCGAGCGGCACCGCGGCGATGACGCGGCGCACGTCGGTGGGCGCGTCGCCGGTGAACTCCTCAAGGACGCACCAGACTTCGCCCCGGTCGAGGCGCAGCACCGGATCGGCCCAGCGCAGGCCGCCGCCCACGGCGGAGAGGGGGGTCAGCGCCCGGGGCGCGGTGTCCGGGGCGTCGGGCTCGTACGCGTACAGGCGCTGGTCGGCGAAGTTCGCGAAGACCAGCAGCGGCCCCGCGGGGCCCTCGGCTCCGGCCCAGGGGCGGCCGCCGTACTCGACGACGCGGCTGCGCACGTTCCACGGCGCGGGCAGCACCGAGCGCTCCTCGCCGTCGGTCAGCCGGCGTACCAGTGCGCGGCGGCCGCCCTCGGTGGGGCGCGGCTCGGTCCACCACGTCTCGGCGCCGACGAAGCCGACGAACCCCGCGGCGCCGTCGTGGGTGGCGGCGAGCTCGGCGTCGATCGGTGACGGCCATGATCCGTACGCCCGGGTCTGCATCATGTCCTTTACTTCCCCCATTTTTCCTAGGCCGTGCGCAGAAAGCGGTCGAGGACACGGACGCCGAAGCGCAGCGCGTCCACCGGGACGCACTCGTCGACTCCGTGGAAGAGCGCCTGATAGTCGAAGCCCTCCGGTGTCCTCAGCGGCGAGAAGCCGTAGCCGGTGATGCCGAGCCGCGAGAACTGCTTGGCGTCCGTACCGCCCGACATGCAGTACGGCACGACGTGCCCTTCGGGCGCGAACTCCTCGACGGCCGCCCGCATCCTCGCGTACGTCGGCGAGTCGACCGGCGCCTGCAGCGCCACCTCGCGGTGGTGGAACTCCCAGTCGACGTCAGGGCCTGTGAGCAGGTCAAGCGTGTGGCGGAACTCTTCCTCGCCGCCGGGCAGAAAACGGCCGTCGACGTAGGCCACGGCCTCCCCAGGGATCACATTGACCTTGTAACCCGACTGGAGCATCGTGGGGTTGGCGCTGTTGCGGACGGTCGGCTCGACGAGCGCGGCGGTCGGGCCGAGCTTCTCCAGGAACGCGTCGACGTCAAAGCCGGGTGCCTCGGGGTCGCTCTCCAGGCCGTAGAGCGCGGCGAGTTCGACGAGCCCGGCGCGCACGGTCGGGGTGATCCGCACCGGCCACCGGTGCTCGCCGATGCGGGTGATGGCGGCGGCGAGTCTGCTGACGGCGTTGGCGCGGTTGACCTTGGAGCCGTGGCCGGCCTTGCCGCGCGCGGTGAGCTTGAGCCAGCCCGTGCCGCGCTCCCCGGCGGCGATCGGGTAGATCTGGTTGCTCCTGCCGTCGTGGAAAGTGAAGGCACCGGACTCGCTGATGCCCTCCGTGCAGCCCTCGAAGAGCGGGGCGTGCCGGTCCGCGAGGAACCCGGAGCCGTCGGCGGCGCTGGCCTCCTCGTCGGCGGTGAAAGCGATCACGATGTCCCGCCTCGGCCGGACCCCGGTGCGCGCCCAGCTCCGTACGACGGACAGGATCATCGCGTCCATGTTCTTCATGTCGATCGCGCCGCGGCCCCAGACGACGCCGTCGCGGACCTCCCCGGAGAACGGGTCCACGCTCCAGTCGGCCGCCTCGGCGGGCACGACGTCCAGGTGGCCGTGGACGAGCAGCGCGTCGGCGCCCGGGTCCGTGCCCTCGATGCGGGCGACGACGTTCGTGCGCCCCGGGGCGCGCTCCAGAAGCGTCGGGGTGAGGCCCGCGTCGGCGAGGCGTTCGGCGGCGTACTCGGCGGCGGGCCGCTCGCGGCAGTCGCCGTCGCCGCGGTTGGTGGTGTCGATGCGGATCAGCTCGGAGGTGAAGGTCACGACCTCGTCGAGCGCCTGCGCGTCCACCTGGTCGTGGCGCTCGTGATGGTGCGCCCGGTCGTGACGCTCCGGGTCGTGGTGGTGCTCCTGGTCGTCGTCCACGTGCTTGTCGTGCTCCTGATCGTCGCGCCCTTGGCCCTTGGCCGGGTCAGCCATACTGCTCCTCCACGGCGGCGTCGGCGATCGTCGTAACCGCCTTGAAGGTACGGATCCCCTCGTACATCGTCTCGCTGTCATACGCGACCTTGCGCTCCCCCGTACGGCGCACTCCCGGTACGACGGTCGAGGCCATCGACAGGTGTTCGGCGTCGAACTCGACCTCCACGGTGAAGGGGCCGCCGACCACCGGTTCATGGCACACGGCGAGCGCGGCGGCCTCCTTCGCCGCGGCGCGGATGTCGGCGGCGGTGCGGGCGGGGGTGCGGCAGACGGCGGCGTACCGCGAGACGTGGTCCTTGACCGCGACCTTCAGCGCGCCCGGCGCATAGCCGAGAGCGTCCTCGCAGGCCAGGTCGTCGCCGGTGACGAGCACGACGGGGACGCCGTACTCGGCGACGACATGCGCGTTCAGCAGCCCTTCACTGGCGCGTACGCCGTTGACCCAGACGCCGGTGATCTGGTTGGCGAGGTAGGTGTGCGCGAGGACGCCCTCCATGCCGGCGCCGGCGTGGTAGCCGACGAACGCGATGCCGTCCACGTCGCCGTGCTGCACGCCCTCCACCATGGAGAGCGACTTGTGCCGCCCGGTGAGCATCTGCGCCCGGTCGTCCAGCTCTTCGAGCAGCAGATTACGCATGGACCAGTGCGCTTCGTTGATGAGCACCTCGTCGGCGCCGCCGTCGAAGAACCCGAGCACGGCGGCGTTCACGTCCGAGGTGAACATCCCACGGCACCGCTCCCACTGCGCGGTGCCCGGCAGCACATCGGCCGGCCACGTCACTCCGGTCGCGCCCTCCATGTCGGCGCTGATGAGGATCTTCATAACCTTCCACCATCCCCTCACGTCAGAGTGGCAAACAGTGCACGCTGACATCAGTCGCCGACAGAGCCCGCAGCGCAGCGTGAGTGTAGTCACAGGCCACTCCGGGGCACGGCGGTGTCAGCGGCCCGTCATTGACCCGCCCTACGCTCCCCGTCCGTCCGGCATTGCGGGTGGGCTGACGGAGAAGGTGGGCGGATGCACGCAGGGACGCACCAGCGGGGGAAGCCGTTGTCCGGATGGGCGGCCTGGGCGGCCTGGGTCGCCGCTGCCGTGCTGGTGGCCTTCGCGGCGTCGGCGGACCCGGCGGACGCGGCGCATGCGGCGGGCCGTTCCGCCCTCGCGGCTGACGTCAACATCGTCGCGCTGCACAGCGGGATGTGCCTGGAAGTCGGCTCGGTCGCCGAAGGCGAGCCGGTCCAGCAGCGTCACTGCGCGGGAAAACGCGGGTCCCTCTGGACCCTGCGGCAGTCCTCAGCGGGATCGGACCTGGTGCATGTCGTCAACGCGTCCAGCGGCCTGTGCATGGCGGTGGCGGACTCCAGCCCCGCTGACGGCGCCCCGGTCCGCCAGGAGAGCTGCGGTGGCCGGGCCGGTGCGAGTTTCCGTCTGATGGACAGCGGCGAGGGAGCCTTGCTCCAGCCGGTGACGGCGAGTCCACGCAAGTGCGTGGGGGTGGCCGGCGCGTCGGTGGCCGACCGGGCGGAGCTGAAACAGTGGGCCTGCGAGGGCGGGGCAGGCGTCCGGTTCCAGCAGCGCCAGCCGCCGCGCGAGTGGCGTACGACGATCGTGAACTCCGCCAGCGGGAAGTGCCTGGGCATGCGTAACGCGGGCCACGGCGAACTGGAGTGGGCGCTGCAACGCACCTGTTCGGGCAGTGCCGATGAGATCTGGCGCATCGTGGTGATGGGCGGTGGCGGCGTGGCGATCGTCAACGTGAACAGCGACAAGTGCCTGGTGGCCACCCGGGACACGAACGGCGCCAACGGAAGCCAGGCCAAACAGGCCACCTGCGACGGGTATCCCTACCAGAGGTGGTCCATGGAGGAACAGGCTCCGGGCGAGTACGCGCTGAACAACCACCTCCTTCGCCAGTACCTGGGCATCCGACCACCGCTCACGGCCGACGCGGCCCTGGCGGAATTCTGGGAGCGGAGCCCCGAACGGGCCCAGGAATGGCGGATGAGTGGTGGGCCCGCGAGCGGAACGTACGCCGGTAGCTGTCCGGGGGCACGCCGAGCGTGCGATTGAAGTGCCGTCGCAGCGTGGTGGCGGTGCCCATGCCGGTGGCGGCCGCAATGGTGTCGACGCTGTCGTCGGACTTCTCCAGCAGCTCCTGGGCGAGGCGGATCCTCTGGGCCAGCAGCCACTGCAGGGGCGTGGTGCCGGTCGTCGCGCGGAACTGGCGGCCCAGGTGGCGCGAGCTCATCCGGGCCCGGCGCGCCAGGTCCTCCACGGTCAGTGGCTGGTCGAGCCGTTCGATGACCCAGGGGAACAGGGCAGTGAGCGGGTGGTCGTCCTGCGCGGGCACCGGGGCGGTGACGAACTGGGCCTGACCGCCGGACCGGTGCGGGGGGACCACCAGGCGGCGCGCGACGGTGTTGGCGATCGATGAGCCATGGTCGAGGCGGACGAGGTGCAGGCACAGGTCCAGTGCGGCGGCCTTGCCGGCGGAGGTGAGCACGCTGCCGTTGTCCACGTAGAGGACGCCGGGGTCGACCTCCACCTCGGGGTGGCGGGCGGCCAGGACGTCGGTGTGCGCCCAGTGCGTGGTGGCGCGCCCTCCGTCCAGCAGCCCGGCGGCGGCCAGTACGAACGCGCCGGTGCACAAGGAGGCCACGCGGGCGCCCGCGGCGTGAGCCGCGCGTACCGCGTCGACCAGTTCGGCGGGCGGCTCCACGTCGATGTCGGCCCAGCCGGGAACGATCACGGTGTCGGCGTACCGGAGGTGGTCGAGGCCGTGGTCGGGCTCCAGGCGGAACCGGCCGAAGGGCACGGTGTCCGGCCCGCAGACGGTGAGGTCGTACCAGGGGACGGTGACGGCGGCCGGGGCGGAGCCGAAGACCTCGTGGGCGATGGACAGTTCGAAGTGCAGCATCCCGTGGGTGACGGCGAGCGCGACAGTTGCCATGTCCGAAAGTGTATGAGGCATGTCGTTCCAGACGCTCACAGTTGACGGTTCAACCACGACAGGCTGTCCCCATCAGTCGAGCGCGGAACCGCACAGGACACAGGGGAGAAGTCATGGCAACGGGGCAGACAGTGACGGTGTACGGCGCATACGGGCACACCGGCCGGTTCGTGGTGGCACATCTGCGAGAGCGCGGATTCGTCCCGGTCCTCTCGGGGCGCGACGCCCACAAGCTGCGGGCACTGGCGGACGAACACCCGGGGGCCGGACTCGACGTCCGCCCCGCGTCGGTCGACGATCCGGTCTCGCTCGACCACGCGCTGGCCGGGGCGGCATCCGTCATCAACTGCGCGGGGCCCTTCGCCACGACGGCCGCCCCCGTGATCGAGGCGGCCCTGCGCGCCGGGATCCCGTACGTCGATGTGGCGGCCGAGATCGAGGCCAACGCCGACACCTTCGCGCGGTTCGCGGACCGCGCCCGTGCCGCGGGCACGGTGATCGTCCCCGCGATGGCCTTCTACGGCGGTCTCGGCGACCTGCTGGTCACCGCCGCCATGGGCGACTGGGACAAGGCCGACGAGGCGCACATCGCGTACGGCCTGAACAGCTGGGAGCCCACCGAGGGAACGCGCGCCGCGGGCAGGATCTCCGTCGAGCGGCGTGGCGGCCGCCGCGTCCGCTTCGCCGACGGGCGGCTGGAGTACCACAACGACGAACTGCCCACCCTGAAGTGGCCCTTCCCCGAACCCATGGGCCCGAGGGCCGTCATCGGCGAGTTCACGATGGCCGACGTCGTCACCGTCCCGAGCCATCTGTCCATCCCCGAAGTGCGCACGTACATGACGGCCGAGGCGGCCGGCGGCGTCGCGGCCCCGGACACGCCGGCCCCCTCCGCGGTCGACGAGCAGGGGCGGTCCGCGCAGACCTTCCTCGTCGACGTCGTCGTACGCTCCGGGGACACCGAGCGGCGCGCCGTGGCAAGCGGCCAGGACATCTACGCCGTCACCGCGCCGCTCGCGGTGGAAGCGGTCGACCGCATCCTCACCGGGCGGACCAGGACGGTCGGCGTCGCCTCCGCCGGCAAGCTCTTCGACGCGCCCGACTTCCTGAGGGCGCTGTCCCCGCACATCACCCTGGAACCGCGCCCGTAACAGCCGTCGTCAGAGCCACGGCCTGCCCGGTTCGCAGCCCAGGCACACAGTCGCCCTCAAGGCCGTACGGGCGCACGATGGAGATAGCGGAGCCGGAACGAACGAACGGGTATGCCGGAAGGAGGTGCGACGCCATGTCCCAGTTCATGGACGTCCACCACGGGATGCAGGGCATTACGGCCGACCAGCTGAAACAGGCCCACCAGGCCGACCTCGCCATCGAGAAGGAAGAAGGCGTCCACTTCGAGAAAGCCTGGGCGGACCCGCAGTCCGGCACGGTCTACTGCCTCTCCGAGGCGCCCTCGGCGGACGCGGTCCAACGCATCCATGAGCGTGCCGGCCACCGGGCCGACGAGGTCCACGAGGTCCCCCTGACCGTGTGAGCAGCACCCTGTGAGCAACACCGTGGGAGTGGCCGGATCCTTTCAGGTCATGACCTTCTGGCCACTCGTTGCCGTGGGGGCGGCATGGGCGCTGGTTCGACCGCGTACTGGCTGAAGAGGTGCTGTTTCCGCTCACGGAAGTCGGCCACGCGCGCGCCGCGGAGGCTCTGCGTGAGCGCCTGCGACCTGGTGCTGCGGCCGGAGCTGGCGCCGGGGCTGTCAGGGGTCGGCGTACACCGTTGAGGTAGGCGGTCCTGGCCCACCTGCCTGACCTCTTTTCAGGGCGTACCGGCTCAGTCGAGTTCGTCCCGTGCCGCGGGCAGCTCGCGGGCGCCGAGGCGCAGGTGCTCGATGTGGTAGACGGCCTCGTCCAGGAGCTGGGCCACGTGGTTGTCGTAGAGGCTGTAGACGATGCGGCGGCCCTGCCGTGAGCCGGTGACCAGGCCGAGGGCGCGCAGCAGGCGCAACTGGTGGGAGACCGCCGACTGTTCCATGCCGACCGCCTCGGCGAGCGCGCCGACGCCGCACGGTCCCTGGCGCAGCTTGGTGAGGATCATCAGCCGGGACGGGGTGGCGAGCGCCTGCAGGGTGGCGGCGATCGCGGCGGCGGAGTCCGCGTCGAGGTGCGTCGCAGGTGTGATCTCGCTGTCGACTCCGTGTCCCATGCGGCAATCCTACTCGGCGCACACTTGAAGACCTCTTCATGTATTCCGCTATGGTGGGCTGCGCCGCTTCTCCAGCGCGTGTGAAGGCGTGTGTGACGGTGCCGACGGCTTGACGTGCCGGACGGCTTGACGCGTGCCCGACGGCTCTCGATGACCCCTGACCACGAGGTGTGCTCCGATGTCTTCCGCTCTGGTGGGCGACCGGCCGGCCCCGGCCCCCTCCCCCGGCTCCCCCGCCGCTCCCGCGCGTGCGCGCCGTACGCGGCTGCTCGCCCTGCCCGAGGTGCGCTGGGCGGCGCTGGCCACGGCCGCGTTCCTGCTCGCGTTCCCGCTCGACCTCGCCGGGGCGCCCGCCTGGGCGTGGGGGCCGCTCTACGCCCTCTGTTACGCGGCCGGCGGCTGGGAGCCGACCGTGGCGGGGCTTCAGGCGCTGCGGGAGCGGAGCCTGGACGTCGATCTGCTGATGGTGGTCGCGGCTCTCGGCGCGGCGGCCATCGGGCAGTTCCTCGACGGCGGCCTGCTCATCGTCATCTTCGCCGTCTCGGGAGCGCTGGAGGCGCTCGCGACGCGGCGCACCGCCGACTCCGTGCGCGGTCTGCTGGACCTGGCACCTGCGATGGCACTCCTGCTCACTGCGGAGGGCGGCGAGGAGAGGGTGTCGGCGGACTCACTGAGGATCGGCGACACCGTCCTCGTACGACCCGGTGAACGGCTGCCCGCCGACGGCACCGTGCTGGACGGCAGCAGCGACGTCGACCAGGCGACCATCACCGGTGAGCCTCTGCCGATGGCCAAGGACATGGGCGACGAGGTGTACGCGGGCACCCTCAACGGCACGGGCGCGTTGCGCGTCCGCGTCGGCCGTGACCCGTCCGACTCCGTCATCGCCCGCATCGTCGCCATGGTGGAGGAGGCGAGCGAGACCAAGGCGCCCACGCAGCTCTTCATCGAGAAGGTCGAGCAGCGGTACTCGGTGGGCGTGGTGGTGGCCACCCTCGCGCTGTTCGCCGTTCCGCTCGCGCTCGGCGCCGCGTTCACGGAGACGCTGCTGCGGGCCATGACCTTCATGATCGTGGCGTCGCCCTGCGCGGTGGTGCTCGCCACCATGCCGCCGCTGCTCTCCGCGATCGCCAACGCCGGGCGCCACGGCGTGCTCGTCAAGTCCGCGGTCGTGATGGAGCGGCTCGGGGCGGTGACCAAGGTCGCCCTGGACAAGACGGGGACGCTGACCGAGGGCGCGCCGCGTGTCACGGAGATCCGGACGCTGCCGGGCACGGACCTCACCGAGGACGAGGTGCTGTGTCTGGCCGCGGCCGCCGAGCACCCGAGCGAACATCCGCTGGCGCGCGCCGTGGTCGCCGCCGCCCGCGAGCGTGGGCTGCCCCTGGAGAGCGCGCGGGACTTCGTCGCCGCTCCGGGACGCGGGGTCCGCGCGGTCGTCGCGGGCCGCGAGATCCAGGTCGGCAGCCCGGACCGGCTCCTCGACGGCGACTCCTCTTGTACGTCGGTCATGGCGGTGGACGCGATGACGCGGGAGGCGACTACGGCGGCTACCGCTGCCGCTGCGGACGACGACGCCCGCACCGTCGTACTCGTCGTGGTCGACGGCGTCCCCTCTGCCCTCCTGCGCCTGGCCGACCTGCCGCGCCCCGGAGCCGCCGAGGCCGTCGCGGGCCTGCGTGAACTCACCGGCTCCAGCCCCGTGTTGCTGACCGGCGACACGCAGCACGCCGCCGCACGCCTGGCGGAGGAGACCGGGATCGAGGAGGTGCGGGCCGGGCTTCTTCCGCAGGACAAGGTGGCGGCCGTACGGGAGTGGGAGGGGCGGGGTGAGCGGGTCCTCGTCGTCGGGGACGGCGTGAACGACGCGCCCGCGCTGGCCGCCGCGCACAGCGGCATCGCCATGGGGCGGACCGGTTCCGACCTGACCCTGGAGACCGCCGACGCCGTGGTCGTGCGGGACGAACTCGCCACCGTTCCCGCGGTCGTGGCGCTCTCCCGGCGGGCCCGGCGCGTGGTGGTGCAGAACCTGGTCATCGCCTCCGTGTGCATCGGCGCCCTGGTGGTCTGGGATCTGGCGGGGCATCTGCCGCTGCCGCTCGGCGTCGCGGGCCACGAGGGGTCCACGGTCCTGGTCGGCCTCAACGGCCTACGCCTGCTGCGCCGTTCGGCGTGGCGACAGGAGGGCGGCACGGGCGGCACACGCCGCTGAGTTCGAGGGTGTGCTCCAGTTCGGCGAAGCCGGTCGTCTCGCCGAGGCGCTCGGCCCACGCCTCGACGTCCCGCGCGTCGACCGGCTGGCTGCGGCCGCAGCGGCGGCAGATGAGGTAGTGCCGGTGCTCGTCGGTGGGCCGCCGCAGATAGAGCCGCTCGCCGGTCTCATCGCGTACGACGTCGACGAGACCGGCGCGGTCGAGGTCCCGCAGCGCGCGGTAGACGGTGGTGAGCCCGACCGCGCTGCCGGCCCCGACGAGCAGCCCGTGCAACTCCTGCGCGGAAACGAACTCCCGGCACCGCGCGAGTGCTTCCAGCACGGCGACACGCTGGGGAGTCCTACGCGCCCCGACCCCCGAATCCCCACGCCCCACCTCCTCAGTCACCACGCCCACACCCCCGCCCACACGCACGCGACGCGCCCCGCCACTCACGGCAACGCCTCGCCCGCCGCCGGGGGCGGGGCGGCCGCCCGGAGCGGGGCGTACGTCACGGCCGGGGTGGACACCGAGAATGGGGCGGATGGCGTCGGCAGGGCAGGTGCCCTCGGCAAGCCGGGGGCCGTGGGTAGGCCAGGTGTCGGGAACGGGGCGGGCCCCGTCGGCAGGGCCGGTTTCGCGCGGGGGGCGCTGCCGAAGCTGAGGGTTCTGTAGACCGTTACGCCGCCCGCGAGCTCCCCGCATGCCTGGGCCGCTGCCGTTACGCGGCGCGTGTACGCGGGGTCCGTGGCGTCGAGCAGGATGCCCAGGGTCGTACCGCTGTGTCCGACGGCCACGCCCAGGCCGCCGACATCGCGGCAGATCGCCCGCATCGGCTCCAACAGCCCCTTGTGGCGCAGGCGTTGGTTCATCAGGGCGCTGCGCGTCGCGATGCGGCCCACCTCCGCGAGGTCACGGGCGCGTACGCCCTCGGTGAGCCGGCCGAGGAGGTCGGCGTAGGCGCGCCGGTCGGCCGGGGTGAACGGCTTGGGGATGCGGTTGAAGTCCACCGTGTCGACCGAGCCGCCTTCGTCGACGCCGACCACGGCCATGGCGGGCAGCGACCCGAGGACCGCGCGGAGCCGCACGCTGCGGTGGTGGAAGGCGACGATCGCGGGGTAGAGCACGCCGTCGGTGGGTTCGATGCGGGACAGGAGCCGTTCGATCCGGGCGGGCGGCATGGCGACGCCGAGGGCCCGGCCGACCGCCCGCGCCGTGGCGACGAGGTCGGCGGAGGAGCTGGCGAGCCCCTTGCCCTCGGGGATCACGCTGCTGACGGTGAGCACCCCGCCGCGCGCCGACCGCGCCCCGCGAGGCGCCAACTCCGCGATCATTCGGGTGAGTCGGAGCGCTTTCGTCTTGCGCGGCGGCCAGACCTCCAGCTCTCCCGAGTCGGACTCCTGCCGGAAGGTCGCCATGGTCCAGCGTGCGACGGGCAGCGTCACCAGGAAGTCCCCGTCCTCCTCCGGCAGCACTCCCTGGAGCAGCTCGCCGAAGGTGCCGAAGGCCGTCCCCACCCCGGTTCCCATGCCCACACCGGCTCCCGTGCCCACCCCCGCTCCCGGCCTTCCTCCCGGGGACGGGCCCCGCCTCGGCAGGCGAGCCCCCGCTCCGGCCTCCTGGGACAGCTTCACGCGACTCCTCTCGACACGGCGGGGCACACAACGGCACCGCCGCCCCTCACGGACCAGTAAGGACCAGTGTGGCGACCTTACCCGGTCTTGACAATCATTTTCATCTAGTGTGATGCTCTCGGCGTCTTCCGCTCCGACGTCCCTACGGGGGGATCTCCGCCATGCACCCACATATCGCCGAAGCCGTGAAGAGACCCGATCTCATATCCCTCGAACCGGATCTGGCCTGCCTCCGGTTCGAGACCATGAAGATCTACTCGGCTCTCGGAGCCGTCCGCCACCTCCTCGAAACCGGTGCCGTCGAACCCGGCGACACCCTCATCGACAGCTCCAGCGGCATCTACGCCCAGGCCCTCGCACTCGCCTGTCACCGCTACGGAATGAAGTGCCACATCGTCGGCTCCACCACCGTGGACCGCTCCACGCGCGTACAGCTGGAGATACTCGGCGCCACCCTGGAGCAGGTCGCACCCTCCAAGAACCTGCGCCTCGACCAGGAGTTGAGGGTGCGCCGCATCGCCGAGATCCTGGCCGACAACCCCTCGTACCACTGGATGCGGCAGTACCACGACGCCATCCACTACCACGGCTACCGCGAGGTCGCCGAGTCGATCGACGAGGACCTCCCCGCCGGGCCCCTCGCGCTGGTCGGCGGCGTGGGGTCGGGGGCCTCCACGGGGGCCGTCGCCACGTATCTGCGCGAGGCCGGGCGGGACGTGACGCTCATCGGCGTACAGCCCTTCGGCAGCGTCACCTTCGGCTCCGAGCACGTCGCGGACCCGGACATGATCATCGCCGGGATCGGCAGCGCCATCGCGTTCCAGAACGTCCGGCACGAGCTGTACGACCGCGTGCACTGGGTCAACTTCGACAGCGCCGTCTCCGGAGCGGTCTCCCTGCTGCGCACCAGCGGCATCTTCGCCGGGCTCTCGGCGGGCGCCTCGTATCTGAGCGCGCTGTGGGAGCGGCGCAGGGACGACTCCCGTACGTACGTCTTCATCGCGGCCGACACCGGCCACCGCTATGTCGAAAGCGCCTACGCACGGCACCAACAGGCCCTGGACATCGACACGTTGAAGCCGCACGAGATCACCTCGCTCGACGAGCTCAAGCACCCCTGGTCCACGACGGCCTGGCCCCCCGTCACCTCCTGAACCACCCGCTGAACCACTTCCTCAATCACCCCCCGAACCGCCCGGCGATCCCAGAGAGAAACACACATGCCGCACCCCATACCCCACACCGTCGCCGAGCTGACCGAGGCCGTCCTCGCGGGCGCCCACGGCCCCGACCCCGCCGAGCTGAGCGTCACCAGCGCGTTCTGGCTCTACAACACCACTCGGCTGGCCGGCGGCGACGTCACGTACCACAACCACTACCTGCTGCTGCGCGTCGGCGACTCCTTCGGCGCCTGCTCCTTCGAAGCGGGCGAACTCGCCCCGGAGTTCTGTGAGAACGCCTCCGGCCACTCCCTGGACAAGCTCCTGCGCGACGAGTGCACGCCGGTGCGCACCGCCGCCCTCGACGCGTACCTGTCGCGGGTGCGCCCGCACCGCGACGCCGACGACGCCGAGCGCGTCATGCTGCCCACCGGCACTCCGGAGGTCCGCGCCGAGGCCCGCGACGCCGCCGTCGCCGGGCTCCTCGACATCGCGCCCGGCGCCAAGGTCGCCCTGATCGGCGTGGTCAATCCGCTCGTCGCCGCGATACGGGAGCGGGGCGGCGTCTGTCTGCCCTGCGATCTGAATCTGCGTACGACCGCGTGGGGCGAGCCGGTCAGCGACGACATGACCGAGGTGCTCGCGCAGGCGGACGCGGTGGTCGCCACCGGGATGACGCTCAGCAACGGCACCTTCGACCTGATCCTCCAGCACTGCGTCGAACACCAGGTGCCGCTGACCGTGTACGCCCAGAGCGGCAGCGCCGTCGCCCGTGCCTTCCTCGGCGCGGGGGTCACCGGGCTGAACGCGGAGCCGTTCACGTTCTCCCAGTTCAGCGCAGACGCCACGCCGATGTACCGCTACCGCGCCGCCCTCCCGAACGGAGCGGCCGCGTGAGCGTCGACGCCGTCAAGGGCCCCGCGGCGGACAAGGCCGAGGAGCCGGTACCGGGCGATCTGCGCATGGCCCGCACCCTGTGGCCGGTCCTGCTCGCCTCCGCGGTCGGCCTGCTCCCGTTCACCGTCTTCAGCACCTACCTCGTACCGATCGCCGACGAGGCGGGCAGCGGCGTCGCCGCGATGGGCGGCCTGCGCGGACTCGGCGGGCTCGCCGCCCTCCTCGTGGGCACCGCGCTCGCCCCACTGATCGACCGGGTGCCCAGGGAGTGGGCGGTGGCGGGCGCGCTCGCCGCGCTCGGCCTCTCGGCGGCGCTCGGCGCCAGCGGCGACTTCGTGCTGCTCGCCGTGTTCTGCCTGCTCATCGGCGCGAGTACGGCCGTCCTCAACCCGGCGCTGACGGCTGCCGCCGCCGACCGCTTCGGCACCGGCAAGGCCGCGGGCCGCGCGGCGACCCTGGTCACCGCCACCCAGTCGATGACCGCCATGCTCGCGGCGCCCGTCATCGCGCTGCCCGCGCTGTTCTGGGGCTGGCAGGGCGACCTGTTCGGCGTGACGGTGGTGTCGCTGCTGCTCGCGGCGGTCTTCGTGGCCCGGCGCAGGAGGCAGCGGGAGGCGTCCCCGGTCGACACTCCCGCCGAGCGGCGCCTCGGCTACCTCGCCTCGTTCAAGGCCCTGGCGGCGGTGCGCGGCGTGGTGCCGCTGCTGCTCATCGGGTTTCTGCGCACCGCCGTTTTCATGGGCTACCTGTCGTATCTCGCGGCCTTTTACGAGGAGCGGTTCGACCTCGACGCCGGGCTCTTCGCGTTCGTATGGACGCTGAGCGGCGCGGCGTTCTTCGTCAGCAATCTGCTCACCGGCCGTGTCACCAACTCCGCGGCGCCGCGCGTCACCACGGAGCGGATGCTCGTATTCGGCCTGGTCGCGGCCCTCGTCTCCGTCGTGGGCTTCTACTTCACGCACTGGCTGCCGCTCGCCCTCGCCATGACGGCGCTGCACGCGGCGAGCCACGCGATCGTCGCCGCGTGCGTGGTCAGCCTCATCGTGCGGCGCTGCGGCACGACGCTGCGCGGCTCGGCGCTGAGCCTGAACGCGGCGGGACAGAGCCTCGGCGTGTTCGCCGGCGCGGCGCTCGGCGGCGCGGGCCTCGGCCTCGCCGGCTACCCCGGCACCGCCGTCGTCTTCGGCGCCCTGGTCGTCGCGGCGCTCGCCGCGGCCGTCCTGGTGCCGCGCGCGCACCGGGGCGACGACGAGGAGACGGAGGCCGAGACCCCGTGAGCACCGTCGTGGAGGCGGCTCCCGCACCGGCACGGGCCACCGTGCGGGAGCGGCTCGCCTCGCCCAGGGCCCTCGTCGTGACCTGCGTCGCGCTCTTCCTCGTCCTTCTCGTCTCCGTCGTCGTCGCCATCGGGCTCGGCGCCGCCTTCGTGACGCCCGCCGAGACCGCCCGCTATCTGTGGGCGGCGCTCACCGGTGGGCGGATCGGCGCCGACGAGACGACGACGTACCAGATCATCTGGCAGATCCGGACGCCGCGCGTGCTGCTCGCCGCGCTGGTGGGGGCCGGGCTGAGCGCGGTCGGCGTCGCCATCCAGGCGATGGTGCGCAACGCGCTCGCCGACCCGTTCGTCCTCGGCGTCTCCTCGGGGGCGTCGGTGGGCGCGGTCGGCGTGACGGTCACCGGCGGGCTCGCCGCCCTCGGCGTCTACGCCGTGTCGGCGGGGGCGTTCATCGGCGCGCTCGTCGCCTCGTTCCTCGTGTACGTCGCCTCGTCGAGCCGGGGTGTGCTCTCGCCGCTGCGGCTCGTCCTGACGGGCGTCGCCATGTCGCTGGGCTTCCAGGCCGTCATGAGCGTGATCATCTACTTCGCGCCGGACAGCGAGGCGACCAGCATGGTCCTGTACTGGACCATGGGCAGCTTCGGCGCGGCCAGTTGGGGGTCGCTGCCCGTCGCCGCCGCGGTCGTCCTGCTCGGCCTCGCCGTGCTCCACCGCCACGGCCGGGCCCTGGACGTCCTCGCGCTCGGCGACGAGACCGCGGCGAGCCTCGGCTTCAACCCCGACCGGCACCGCAGGTCCCTGCTCGTGCTCGTCTCGCTGATCACCGGCGTGATGGTCGCGGTGAGCGGCGCCATCAGCTTCGTGGGGCTCGTCATGCCGCACCTGGTGCGCATGGTGGTCGGCGCCGGGCACGCCCGGGTCCTCGCCGTCGCCCCGCTCGTCGGCGCGGTCTTCATGGTCTGGGTCGATCTGCTGTCCCGCACGGTGGTCGCGCCGCGCGAACTGCCGCTGGGTGTCATCACCGCACTCGTCGGGGTGCCGGTGTTCATCGCGCTGATGCGCCGCAAGGGCTATGTGTTCGGGGGCCGTTGAGATGGACTTGCGAATCGAGGGGCTCGGCGTCGACATCGACGGCAAGAGCCTCGTACGGGAGCTGTCGCTCGACGTGGGCAGCGGCGAGGTCGTCGGCCTCGTCGGTCCGAACGGCAGCGGCAAGTCGACCGCGCTGCGCTGCGTCTACCGCGCGCTGCGCCCGGCCGCCGGCACCGTCCGCGTCGGCGGCGACGACATCTCACGTCTGCCGATGCGCCGGAGCGCGCAGCTCGTCGCCGCCATGACGCAGGACGGCGCCGTCGACCTCGACTTCACCGTCGAGGAGGTCGTCGCGCTCGGCCGGGCGCCCCACCAGCGGGGCAACCAGGCGCTCAGCGGACGCGAACGGGAGCTGTGCGAGTGGGCCATGGAGCGGCTCGACATCCGTCACCTCGCCCAGCGGGGCGTCCTCACCCTGTCCGGCGGGGAGCGCCAGCGCGTCCTGCTCGCCCGCGCCCTCGTCCAGGAACCGAAGATCCTGGTGCTCGACGAGCCGACCAACCACCTCGACGTACGCCACCAGATCGAGATGCTCTCCCATCTGCGGGCCGCCGGGCTCACGGTCCTCGTCGTCCTGCACGACCTGAACCTCGCGGCCGCCGCCTGCGACCGGATCGGTGTGCTCTCCCAGGGGCGCCTGGTGGCTTCGGGGACCCCCGAGGACGTACTCACCGAAGGGCTCGTGGCCGATGTGTTCGGTGTGAAGGCGACCGTCGTCCCGCATCCGCTCACCGGCGATCCCCAGCTGCTCTACGCGCTGCACCCCTCCCTCTGACCCTGTCCCTCCGCCCTGCCGGAACACCTCTGAAAGGCACCACATCCCCATGTCCCACACCCGGTCCATCGCCCTGGGGTCCGCGCTCGCGGCCACGCTGCTGCTGAGCGGCTGCGGCGCCGAGGTCGAATCGGACGGCGACGCGAAGGCGTCCGAGAAGGTCACCGTCAAGAGATGCGGCGAGTCCGTCTCCTACAAGGTGCCCCAGCGCGCGGTCGCCTACGAGGGCGGCAGCGCCGACAAGCTGTTCAGCCTCGGCCTGACCGAGCACGTCCACGGGTACGTGATGCCGCCCGCCAACCCGCCGGTGAGCGAGTCCCCCTGGGCGTCGGAGTACGCCGAGGTGAAGATGCTCAGCGACGACCTGCTCAACAAGGAGATCGTCGTCCAGGCGAAGTCCGACTTCGTCGTCGCGGGCTGGAACTCCGGCTTCAGCGACCAGCGCGGCATCACCCCGAAGATCCTCGACAAGCTCGGCGTCCAGAGCTTCATGCACACGGAGAGCTGCTTCAACTACCCCGGTTTCCCGCAGAAGGTGACGCCGTTCAACGCCCTCTACAGCGATCTGGAGCGGCTCGGGAAGATCTTCCGCGTCGAGAAGAAGGCCGATCAGGTCGTCGGGGACCTGAAGAAGCGGGTGGCGGCGGTGAAGGGGAAGGCGCCCAAGGGTGATCCCGTGCCGGTCTTCCTCTACGACTCCGGGACCGACCAGCCCTTCACGGCGGGCAGCCAGGTCCCGCCGAACGACATCATCAAGACCGCGGGCGGCAGGAACGTCTTCGACGGGCTCGACGAGCGCTGGACCCAGGTCAACTGGGAGGCCGTCACCAAGGCCGAGCCCGAGGTCGTCATCATCTTCGACTACGGCGACCAGCCCGCGAAGAAGAAGATCGAGTTCCTGAAGAAGTCCCCTCACACCAAGGAGCTGCCCGCGGTGAAGAAGAACAACTTCTTCGTCCTCGACTACAACGAGGGCATCAGCGGGCCGCGCAACATCGACGGCCTGGAGAAGTTCGGGAAGTACCTGCGGGAGCTGAAGCGCTGACCATCGCCGCCGCTGGCCATCGCCGTTTCCGTGCGGCTCAACCCGCGAAGGCCGTGCCCGGCAGCCCGCGGCCCGCGTCCGGCAGCACGAGCACCGACCCCGCCAGCGGATGCGGACGCTCCTGGCCGACGGCGGCCGTGGTGATGTAGAGGTCGCGCAGGCCCGGGCCGCCGAAGACGCAGGCGGTGGGGCGGGGCACCGGGAGGTCGACGGTCAGGTCGAGCCGTCCGTCGGGGGTGTACCGGCGGACGGCTCCGCCGTTCCAGAGGGCGACCCAGACGCAGCCGTCCGCGTCGACGGTGAGCCCGTCGGGGTCGCCCGCACCGTCCTCGACCACCGCGAACGGGCGCCGGTGGTGTGCGCGGCGTCCGTCGAAGTCGAGGACGTCGACGCGCCGCGTGGGGCTGTCCACGTAGTACATGAGCCGCCCGTCGGGGCTCCAGCCCGTGCCGTTGCTGACGGCCACGTCGCCGAGCGGTCCCGACTGTCCGGTGACGGTGCCGTCGGCGGCGACGCGGGTGAGGCCGCCGCCGCCCGGTGCCTCGTCGTAGCGCATGGTGCCCGCCCAGAGGGCGCCGTCGGGCGCGACGGCCGCGTCGTTGCCGCGCCGGCCGGGCACGGGATCGCGCACCAGCCACGAGAAGGGCGTACCGCCGGGGCCGTACAGGCCGATGCCGTCGCGGAGGTTGACGACCAGGCCGCCGTCCGCGCGGGGCTTCGCCGCGCCGACGTGCTGTTCGGTGGCCATGACCGTGCGGCGGCCGTCGCCGGGAGCGTACGTATGGACGCGCGAGGCGAGGATGTCGACCCAGACGAGGCGCTCGGTGGCCGCGTCCCAGGTGGGGCCCTCGCCGAGCAGCGCCTGCTCGCGCACCGCCACTTCGTACGCGGCCCTCATCGCGCGCCGCCCCGGTGGCCGAGGCGGACCGACAGGTCTCCGGCGCCCTTGGCGGCCAGCTCGGCCAGCTCGCTCTCGCGCTCCTCGCTCCAGCGGATCATCGGCACGGAGATGGAGAGCGCCGCGACG
Source organism: Streptomyces sp. NPDC003379 (assembly GCF_053589195.1). Classification (NCBI taxonomy): domain Bacteria; kingdom Bacillati; phylum Actinomycetota; class Actinomycetes; order Kitasatosporales; family Streptomycetaceae; genus Streptomyces; species Streptomyces sp. NPDC003379. Next base: position 83,452 of record NZ_JBSFRK010000004.1, read on the forward strand.
ACCCGGCCCGCGCTGTCCCGCACCGGCGCGGCCACGCAGCTGACATCCGGGTTGGACTCGCGGTGCTCGACCGCGACGCCCCGCTCGCGGACCGCGGTGAGCGCGGTGAGCAGCTCGTCCGGGTCGGTGATGCTGTCGGGCGTCATCGCGGCGAACTCACGGCCGTTCAGACGGGCTTCGAGTTCCGGCTGCGGCAGCGAGGCGAGCAGCATCTTGCCGACCGACGTGCAGTGCGCCGGGAGCCGGCGGCCCGCCGCGGAGACCATGCGCACGGCGTGGGTGGAGTCCACCTTGGCGATGTAGATGACGTCGGTGTCCTCAAGGATGGCGACGTGGACGGTCTCGTCGCAGGTCTCGGCGACCTCGCGCGCCACCTGCTGCCCTTCGGCCGCGAGGTCCAGCTGCTCGGCGTAGCGGCTGCCGAGCTGGTAGGTGCGCACGCCGAGGCGGTAGCGGCCCGGCTGGTCGGGGATCTGTACGAGGTACGAACGGGCCGCCAGGGTGGTGAGCAGCTCGTGCACGGTGGTGCGCGGCAGCTGGAGCCTGCGCGTCACCTCGGGCGCGGAGAACGTCCCGTCCCCTTCCAGGAAGAGTTCGAGTATGTCCAGCGACCTGGTCACCGCGGGAACCAGTCGTCCCATGAGGCCTCCCACCCTGCGCGTCCGAAACCTCGGCCGCTGATCGATATGACGAACACAGGTTAGGCATGGCGCCGTTCGCGACGCAATGGCAGGACGACTCAAGACCGTTTCGCGCGAACCATTGACACCTTCCGGCCAGGATGAATAACGTCACGCCAGCATTTCGAACGTGTGACGAAATACCGAACAAGTCAAGGGACAACTGCCTTGCGCATCACGGGAATCAGCACGCATGTGGTCGGAACGCCCTGGCGTAACCTCACCTACGTCCAGGTGCACACCGACGAGGGCCTGACCGGCATCGGTGAGACGCGCATGCTCGGGCACACCGACGCGCTCATCGGCTATCTCCGCGAGGCGGAGGCCAATCACATCGCGGGGTCCGATCCGTTCGCGGTCGAGGACCTCGTCCGCAGGATGAAGTACGGCGACTACGGCCGCGCCGGCGAGATCGTGATGTCGGGCATCGCGGTCATCGAGATGGCCTGCTGGGACATCAAGGGCAAGGCCCTCGGCGTCCCCGTCTGGCAGCTGCTCGGCGGCAAGGTCACCGACCGCGTCAAGGCGTACGCGAACGGCTGGTACACCACCGAGCGCACCCCGGAGGCGTACCACAAGGCGGCCCAGGGCGTCATGGAGCGCGGCTACCGCGCCCTGAAGATCGACCCGTTCGGGACCGGCCACTACGAACTCGACCACGAGCAGAGCCTGTACGCGGTGTCGTTGATCGAGGCCGTACGGGACGCCATCGGGCCCGACGCCGAGCTGATGCTGGAGATGCACGGCCGGTTCTCGCCCGCCACGGCGATCCGCCTCGCCCGCGACCTCGCGCCGTTCCGGCCCGCCTGGCTGGAGGAGCCGGTCCCGCCGGAGAACCTCAAGGCCCTGGAGAAGGTCGCCGCGAAGGTCGACATGCCGGTGGCGACCGGTGAGCGCATCCACGACCGGATCGAGTTCCGGGAGCTGTTCGAGAGCCAGGCCGTGGACATCATCCAGCCCGACGTCGGCCACATCGGCGGCATCTGGGAGACCCGCAAGCTCGCCGCCACCGCCGAGACGCACTACATGCTGGTCGCCCCGCACAACGTCGGCGGCCCGGTGCTGACCGCCGCCTCGCTCCAGGTCGGCTTCACCGCCCCGAACTTCAAGATCCTGGAGCACTTCAACGACTTCGCGGACGCCGACATCAAGAAGGTCATCAAGGGCGCCCCGCAGGTCGACCCGGAGACGGGCTGCTTCGAGCTGTCGCACGAGCCGGGCCTCGGCGTGGAGCTCGACACCGACGCCGCCGCCGAGTTCCCCCAGCAGCAGGCCCGGTTCGACCTGTGGGCCGACGGCTGGGAGAAGCGCTCGCCGGGCGGGGCCGGGAGTTGAGCAGCCGCGCGATCGTCGTCGACCGGCCGGGCGAGCACCGGCTGGTCACCGGCGACATCCCGGTGCCGGGGCCCGGCGAGGTCCTCATCCAGGTGGCCGCCGCGGGGATCTGCATGAGCGACCGGGAGGTGTACGACGGTCATCGCGACGCCGCGTACGTCCGCTACCCCGTGACGCCGGGCCACGAGTGGTCCGGGACCGTGGCGGCGGTCGGCGAGGGCGTCGACCCCGCGCTCGTCGGCCGCAGGACCGTCGCCGAGGGGTTCCGGGCGTGCGGTGTCTGCGAACGGTGCCGGTGCGGGGAGACCAGCCTGTGCACCGGCGGCTACGCCGAGACCGGGTTCACCGAGCCGGGGGCCTTCGCCGACCATCTGACGGTGCCCGCCCGCCTGTTGCACCTCTTGGCGGACGACGCGGATCTGCGGGCCGCCGCGCTGCTGGAGCCGTCCGCGGTGATCGCGGCGGCGGTGCGGACCGGCCGCCCCCGGCCCGGTGAACGGGTCGCGGTGGTCGGCGCGGGCACCCTCGGGCTGCTCGCGGTGCAGTTGCTGGCCGCGTCGAACCCCGCGGAGCTGGCCGTCGTCGACCCCCGCGCGGCGCGCGGGCAGCTGGCGCTGGACTTCGGGGCGACCGCGGCCCTCTCCCCCGCCGACGCGGAGTCCGTCAACGGTTCCTTCGACCTGGTCGTGGAGACGGCGGGCGCGGCGACCACCGCCGCCTCGTCCTGTCTGCTCGCCCGCAGGGGCGGGCGGGCCGTGCTCACCGGCATGTTCACGGCGGGGGCCGTCGGCATCGATCCGGTGCATCTGTCCCTCAGCCAGCTGGAGGTGCGCTCCGTCTTCGGGGCGCCGTCCTCCGCGTGGTCGGACGCCGTGCGGGCGTTCGGGCTCGGGCTTCTCGATCCGGCGCCGCTGATCACTCATGAGTTCTCGCTGGAGTGCTTCGGGGAGGCGGTCGCCCTGGTCGGCGGGGGTGACCCGAAGACGGGGAAGGTGCTTCTGCGGCCTTGAGTGCCTGCCCCTTATGGGGCACTTTCCCTCACCTGCCTCAATTGCCGAACTCCGTTCGGCATATCGAACATTGGAGTACCGTGACCGCCCCGTCAGCCCCCCGGCGCCCCGGCGCCGACGCCCTCGCCCGCATCGGGCATCCCGTGCCCACCGTCGATCCGGCCGACGCCTCCCCGCACACGTTCCCCGACGGCGGCACCTGGCGCACCGAGATCCCCTCCGTCGAGGGGCCCGAGGCCCTCGCCGTGGTCCTGAAGGAGAGCGCCCGCCTGGACGTGCCCGTCCACCGCATCAGTCAGGGCAGCGGCGTGTGGATGCTCGGTGATGACGAGATCACCGAGATGGTGGACTCGTGCGCCGAGCGCGACATCGAGCTCTGTCTGTTCACCGGGCCGCGCGGCACCTGGGACATCGGCGGCTCCACCCGCACCGACTCCGGAGGCGCCGGTCTGCGCGCCCGCGGCCACGACGCGCTCGCGGGCTGCGTGGAGGACGCCGTACGCGCCACGGAACTCGGCGTGAAGTGCCTGCTCGTCGCCGACGAGGGCGTGCTGTGGACGCTGCACAGGCTCCGCGCCACCGGGGTGCTCCCCGCCGACACCACCTTCAAGCTGTCCGCCCTGACAGGGCCGGTCAACCCGGCCTCGTACGCGGTGTACGAGCGTCTCGGCGCCGACTCCCTCAATGTGCCGTCCGATCTGACCACCGCCCACCTCACGGAGATCCGCCGGGTCAGCCGGGCACCCATGGACATGTACGTCGAGGCACCCGACGACCTCGGCGGCTACATCCGCATGTACGAGGTCGCCGAGCTGATCCGGCGCGGCGCCCCGCTGTATGTGAAGTTCGGCCTTTCCAAGGCCACCGGCATCTACCCCTACGGCGCCCACGTGCGCGACCATGCCCTCGCCACGGCCCGGGAACGGGTCAGGCGTGGCCGCCTCGCCCTGGATCTGCTGGCCCGGCACGGCGCGGACGGCGGCATGTCGCCGCTCGGTTCGCGGCTGCCGGGCGAGCTGCGCCGCTTCGCCGTCCCGGAAGGGGACTGACCCATGCGCACCCGCACTCTCGGCATCGCCGTCACCGCCGCGCTGCTCGCCGTCTCGCTGTCCGCCTGCGGTCAGGAGGCCAAGGGTGGCAGCCGCTACAAACCGGATTCCGGCAAGGGCGGCACGATCGGCCTCGCCATGCCGACCAAGTCGTCCGAGCGGTGGATAGCCGACGGCAAGAACATGGCGACGCAGTTCAAGAAGGCCGGTTACCGGACCGACCTGCAGTACGGCGACGACAAGGTGGAGAACCAGGTCGCCCAGATCGAGAACATGATCACGAAGGGGCACCGGCTGCTCGTGGTGGCCGCGATCAACGGCTCCGCGCTCACGGATGTGCTGAAGCGGGCGCATGACGCGGGCATCCCCGTGATCTCGTACGACCGCCTCATCCTCGGCACGAAGAACATCAACTACTACGCGTCGTTCGACAACGAACGCGTGGGGCGTCTCCAGGGCCAGTACGTGATCGACAAGTTGAAGCTCGGCAAGCCCGACAAGAACGCCGGGGAGGCGCGGTCCATCGAGCTGTTCGCCGGTGACCCGGACGACAACAACACGAAGTACTTCTGGAACGGCGCCATGAAGGTGCTGAAGCCGTACTTCGACAGCGGTCAGCTGGTGGTGCGCAGCAAGCAGACGAGGCTGAACCAGGCGACGACGCTGAAGTGGGACGGCGGTACGGCGCAGAAGCGCATGGACGACCTGATCAGCAAGAGTTACGGCGACCAGCGTGTCGACGCGGTGCTCTCCCCGTACGACGGCATTTCCATCGGCATCATCTCCGCGCTGAAGAGCGCGGGTTACGGGACGAAGAGCGAGCCGCTGCCGGTCATCACCGGGCAGGACGCCGAGCTGGCGTCGGTGAAGTCGATCATCCGGGGTGAGCAGACGCAGACGGTCTTCAAGGACACGCGGAAGCTGGCCGCGCAGACGGTGAAGATGGGCGACGCGGTCCTGACGGGCAAGAAGGTCCAGGTCAACAACACGACGGACTACAACAACGGTGAGAAGACCGTGCCGTCCTTCCTCCTGAAGCCGGTGAGCGTCGACAAGTCCAATACCGAACTCCTCGTGGACGAGGGGTACTTCACGGCGGGGAAGCTCAAGTGAGCGCGCCCATTCTGGAGATGCGCGGGATCACCAAGACGTTCCCCGGCGTCAAGGCGCTCTCCGGTGTTGATCTGACCGTGCGGCGGGGGGAGATCCACGCGATCTGCGGTGAGAACGGCGCCGGCAAGTCGACGCTGATGAAGGTGCTCAGCGGCGTGTACCCGCACGGCGGTTACGACGGCGAGATCCTCTTCGAGGGCGAGCCGATGGCCTTCAAGGACATCCGGGCCAGCGAGCGCCACGGCATTGTGATCATCCATCAGGAGCTGGCGCTCGTCCCGTACTTGTCGATCGCCGAGAACATTTTCCTCGGCAACGAGCAGGCGAAGCGCGGCTTCATCGACTGGAACGACACCCTGCGCAGGGCGAGCGCCCTGCTCAAGAGGGTGGGGCTGCGGGAGAAGCCGCAGACACCGGTGTCGGACATCGGTGTCGGCAAGCAGCAGCTGGTGGAGATCGCGAAGGCGCTGTCGAAGGAGGTGAAGCTGCTGATCCTCGACGAGCCGACGGCCGCGCTCAACGACGACGACAGCGCGAAGCTGCTCGACCTGATCGTGGAGCTGCGTGAGCAGGGCATCGCGAGCATCATCATCTCGCACAAGCTCAACGAGATCCGGCAGATCACCGACGCCGTGACGATCCTGCGCGACGGGCGGACCATCGAGTCGCTCGCGGTGCGCGAGACGCCCGCGCACGACGCGGAGCTGTCGGAGGACCGGATCATCCGGGGCATGGTCGGCCGCGACCTCGATCACCGCTTCCCGGACCGTACGCCGTACGAGGGCGCGGACGCGGGCGAGTTGGCGCTGTCGGTGGCGGGCTGGACGGTGCGGCATCCGGTCGACCATCAGCGGACGGTCGTCGACGACGTGTCGTTGACGGTGCGGCGCGGTGAGATCGTCGGCATCGCGGGTCTGATGGGCGCGGGCCGTACCGAGCTGGCGATGTCCGTTTTCGGGCGTTCGTACGGGCAGTACGTCGCGGGGACGGTGGCGGTGAACGGCCGCCCGGTGGTCACCAAGACGGTTCCGGCGGCGGTCGACGCCGGAATCGCGTACGTCACCGAGGACCGCAAGCGCTACGGCCTGAACCTCATCGACAACATCAACCGCAACATCTCCCTGGCGTCGCTGCCGGGCATGCGGCGGCGCGGTGTCGTCGACGAGCACCACGAGCGCCAGGTCTCCGAGCGGTACCGCAAGTCGATGAACATCAAGACGCCCACGGTGTTCGAGCAGGTGGGCCGGCTCTCCGGCGGCAACCAGCAGAAGGTCGTCCTGAGCAAGTGGATCCACGCCGACCCCGAGGTGCTGATCCTCGACGAGCCGACGCGCGGCATCGACGTGGGCGCCAAGTACGAGATCTACACCGTGATCGACAAGCTCGCGGCGCAGGGCAAGGCGGTCCTGTTCATCTCCTCCGAGCTGCCGGAGCTGCTCGGGATGTGCGACCGGATCTACACGATGGCCGAGGGCCGCCTGACCGGTGAGGTCACGCGCGCGGAGGCCACCCAGGAAGTGCTGATGCGCCATATGACCAAGACCAGAAGCAAGAGCTGAGGGCCGCCATGACCACCACGACCACTCCCCCGCGGGACTCGTCCTCCGCGCCGCCGCCCGCCGTGCGGTCGGCCGGTGCGCTGCTTATCGACAGCATGCGCTCCAACATGCGCCAGTACGGCATGCTGATCGCACTGGCCTTCATCGTCGTCCTGTTCCAGATCTGGACCGACGGCACGCTGCTGCTGCCGAACAACGTCTCCAACCTGATCCAGCAGAACGGCTACATCCTCATTCTGGCCATCGGCATGATGATCGTCATCATCGCGGGCCACATCGACCTGTCCGTCGGCTCCCTGGTGGCGTTCGTCGGCGCCATGTCGGCGGTGATGATGGTCAAACACGACATGCCGTGGGTGCTCGCCCTGGTCCTGTCGCTGCTGATCGGCGCGGTCGCGGGTGCCTGGCAGGGCTTCTTCATCGCGTACGTCGGTATCCCGTCGTTCATCGTGACGCTGGCCGGCATGCTGCTCTTCCGCGGTCTGACGCAGATCGTCCTGGAGGGCCAGTCGCTGGCGCCCTTCCCCGACGGTTTCCAGAACATCGCCAAGGGTTTCATCCCGGAGATGGGCCCGTACACGCAGTACCACAACCCCACGCTGCTCATCGGTCTGGCCACGGTCGCCTTCCTGCTGATCCGCGAATGGCGGGACCGCAAGCGGCAGTCGGCGTTCGAGCTGGAGGTCCTGCCGACCGGTCTGTGGGTGGCCAAGTGTGTGGCGATGACGGCGGCCGTGGTGGCGTTCACGCTGACGCTGGCCAGCTTCCACGGTGTGCCGGTCGTCATGCTGATCATGTGCGGGCTGCTCATCGGCCTCGGTTACGTGATGCGCAACGCCGTCGTGGGCCGTCACGTGTACGCGCTCGGCGGCAACAAGGCCGCCGCGATGCTCTCCGGCGTCAAGGACAAGCGCGTCACGTTCCTGGTCTTCGTCAACATGGGTGTCCTCGCGGCGCTCGCGGGCTGCGTGTACGCGGCCCGACTCAACGCGGGCACGCCGCAGGCCGGTCTCAACTTCGAGCTGGAGGCGATCGCGGCCTCGTTCATCGGTGGCGCGTCGATGAGCGGCGGTGTCGGCACGGTGATGGGCGCGGTGATCGGCGGCCTGGTGCTCGGTGTCCTCAACAACGGTATGTCACTGGTCGGCATCGGCACGGATTACCAGCAGGTCATCAAGGGTCTGGTGCTGCTGGCGGCGGTCGGCTTCGACGTATGGAACAAGCGCAAGGTCGGCCGATAACCCTCCCCTGTTCCCACCTCTCACCTCTGGAGCCGCACATGGAAACGAGCAGACGCACTGTCCTGGCCACCGCGGCCGCGGCCGGTCTCACCGCCGCCGTCGCCGGCACCTCGTACGCATCGGAAGGCGGAAAGCCAGTGCAGCCAGTGCAGTCCACACCGTCCGCACGCTTGTTGGCGAAGCCCACGAAGGAACTGTTCGGCAAGCTCGCCGACGGCACGAAGGTCCACCGCTGGTCGCTGGCGAACGGCGGCACGCGGCTGAAGGTCCTCTCCTACGGCGGCATCGTGCAGTCCCTGGAACTGCCCGACCGGCACGGCACGTACCGCAATGTCTCCCTCGGCTACGACTCGATCGAGGCGTACGCCGCGGGCACCACGTTCTTCGGCGCGCTGATCGGCCGCTACGGCAACCGGATCGCCCGCGGCCGCTTCACCCTGGACGGCACGGCGCACCAGCTGTCCGTCAACGACGGGGAGAACAGCCTGCACGGCGGCGCCAAGGGCTTCAACACGCGGGTGTGGGACGTGGAGCCGTTCACCGACTCGACCGGGATCGGACTGGTGCTGCGGTATGTGAGCGCCGACGGCGAGATGGGCTATCCGGGGACGCTGCGCGTAAAGGTGACGTACACGCTGACCGCGCGCGGCGACTGGCGGATCGACTACGCGGCGCGGACGGACAAGGCGACCGTCGTGAACCTCACCAACCACACGTACTACAACCTCGCGGGCGAGGGCAGCGGCGGCATCTACGACCACGAACTGACCCTCGCCGCAAGCCGGTTCACCCCGACCGACGCCGGTCTGATCCCCACGGGCGAGCTGGCGAAGGTGGCCGGTACGCCCTTCGACTTCCGGCGGGCGAAGACGGTCGGCGAGGACATCCGCGCCGCGCACCCCCAGCTGGTGACCGCCAAGGGGTACGACCACAACTGGGTGCTCGACAAGGGCGGCACGGACCGTGCCGAGCACTTCGCGACGCTGCGGGACCCGGAGTCGGGCCGCATGATGAAGATCGCGACGACCGAGCCGGGTGTGCAGTTCTACTCCGGGAACTTCCTGGACGGCACCCTGACCGGCCCCTCCGGCCGCATCTACCGCCAGGGCGACGGCCTCTGCCTGGAGACCCAGCACTTCCCCGACTCCCCGAACCAGCCGTCGTTCCCCTCGACGGTGCTGCGCCCCGGCGAGACGTACCGGTCGAGCACGGTACACACCTTCTCGGCGCGCTGAGCGGGGGAGATCCCACGCCGTGCACCGAGTGGAACGTACGTCAACCGGTCAACCACATGGCAGCCACCCCTACTTACGGGCCGCGGACGGAAGGGGTGAGGACTGACGTGACCGAGCAGGATCGGCTGCGGCTCCTCCACGCGATGGGACGCGAGGGGTGAGCCGTAGCCGGTCCTGTCTCACCGGGCCGGTCGCTCAGTCCGCGACGGGGACGCCGAAGTCCGGGGTTCCGTCCGTCTTCCAGCCCAGGCGCTGGACGCGCGTGTGGCGGTTCGGGTCGTGCAGGGGGTCGCCGACGATGTCCTTGTACTGGCGGGCGTGGTAGACGAGGACGTCGGTGCGGCCGTCCTCGGCGACGGTGAAGGAGTTGTGGCCGGGGCCGTACTGCTTGGTCCTGTCGTTGCTGGTGAAGACCGGTCGGGGCGACTTGGTCCAGGACCCGGGGTCCATCAGGTCACTGCCCGCTCGGGCGGTGAGCAGCCCCATGCAGTAGTTGGCGTCGGTGGCGCTCGCGGAGTACGTCATGAAGACGCGGCCGTTGCGCTGGAGGAACGAGGCACCCTCGTTCACCTTGAAGCCGACGCACTCCCAGTCGTACTCGGGTGTAGTGAGCCGCACTTGAGGTCCCGTCAGCGTCCAGGGATCGGCCATCCTGGAGAGGAAGACGGCGGTGTTGTTGTCCATGCCGGGCTCGTGCTGCGCCCAGGACAGATAGCGGGAGCCTTCGTACGTGAAGGTGGTGGCGTCGAGCGAGAACGTGTCCCAGGCCGTCGCGATCTGCCCCTTCTCCACCCACTCCCCCTTGAACGGGTCGCGGTGGGCGTTCTCCAGGACCCACATGCGGATCTTCCACACGTCGTCGGCGGGCGCCGAGGCGAAGTAGATGTACCACTTGCCGTCGATGTGGTGGATCTCCGGTGCCCAGATGTGCGCGGCCATGTCGCCGCTGGTGTGCCGCCGCCAGACGACGGCTTCCTCGGCGGTGGCGATGCCGCGCAGGGTGCGGGAGCGGCGCAGGATGATGCGGTCGTACTCGGGGGCGGTGGCGGTGAAGTAGTAGCGGCCGTCGCGGTGGCGGTGGATGTGCGGGTCGGCGCGGTTGGGAACGAGGGGGTTGGAGAGCCGGGCGGCCTTGGCGGCGTGCGGCGCGGCGGCCGGGTCGGCGGCGTGGGCACTGCCCTGCGCCGCGCCCAGGGCGCCCGCCGCGGCGGCGCTCACGGCCAGTGAGCCTTTCAACAGCAGTCTGCGGGTCGGGAGTTCGCCGCCGTTGTGGTTCATGTGTTCTGCCTTTCCTGGGCCAGGGGATGGGTTCGATATACCGAACAACATCTGCTATACCGAACGCCGAAACGGTAAGGGCGGGATACGAGGAGGTCAACGGTTCGGGACGGACTTCCGCGGTGACCGCACGCTCGGCCCCTGATATGAGCGCTCCCGCAACTCCGCGCTCGCTACCGGCGCGGCACCGCCGCCAGTCCCACCAGTGGCACCGCCGCCAGCACCAGCCACGGCAGCGCCCCGCCGCGCTCCACAAGTGCCCCCACCGGCGCGCCGCCCGCCAGTACCACCGCGCCGGAGAGCGAGGACAGTGCGCCGGTGAAGAAGCCGAGCCTGCGGTCCTCGACCAGGTCGGGCAGCCAGGCGCGGGCGGCCGGGACCACCAGCATCTGGCCCGCGGTGAGCAGCACCACGAACGCCAGCGCCGGAGCGATGCCGCCCACCGGAAGCAGCGCCCCCGCCGCCGCGAAGGCCGCCGCGATCAGCGCGAGGCCGCCGCGCAGCGCGGCCGGGTGGGACATGTGCGCCGACACCAGGCGGGACAGCGGCAGTTGGGCCGCCACGACCAGGACGGACGACAGGGCGAAGAGCCAGCCGAGGGCGGCCTGGGAACCGAGGGAGCGGTCCAGTTCGGCGGGCAGGGCGAGGTAGAGCTGGTTGTACGCGAGGAGGTACGTGCTGTACGCGAGGCAGAGGGCGAGGAAGGCCCGGTTGCGCGCCAACCGCCGTACGCCGTCCCGGAGCGAGGGATGCGAAGGGGTGGCCGCCCCGGCCCGCGTGTCCGGCATCAGGCGCCAGTGCGCCGCGAGGATGACGGCGAACACCCCGGCCCCGGCGAGGCAGGCCGCCCGGAAGCCGCCCGCCAGGAGCGCCGCGCCGAGCACGGGTCCGAGCAGCGCGCCGGCCTGGCCGCCGGCGGAGAAGAGGCCGAGCACGCGGGTGCGTTCGACGCCGGTCGCCTCTTCGTGGCGTACCGCCTGGCGGGCGATCTCGGTCTCCACGGCGGGCGAGAAGAGCGCCGCCGCGAACCCGACGAGCAGCACGGCGCAGATTACCGACCAGGTGGCGTCGGCGTAGGCGAGCCAGCCGAACCCGGCGACCCGTAGCGCGCACCCGGCGAGGACGACGGGCCGCGGCCCGTAGCGGTCCGTGAGCGCCCCGCCGACGACGAAGAGCCCCTGCTGGCTGAAGGTGCGCAGGCCGAGGACGAGCCCCACCAGCCAGCCCGCGAGGCCGAGCGCGCCGCTGAGGTGGTCGGCGAGGTACGGCAGGACCGCGAAGAAGCCGATGTTGAAGGCGCACTGGGTGACCATGAGGAGCTTGGGGAGGGCGGGCAGCGTGCGCAGGAGGCGGGCACGGGACCGCGGGCGTGGGCGCGGGGTGCGTTCGGAGGGGGCGGCAGACATGGGGTGGGGAGGGCTCAGACTGTCGGGCGGCGGGTGGCAGGGAGGAGTTCTCGGGTGTACGGGTGTTGGGGCGCGGTGAAGAGTCGGTGCGTCGGGGCGGTCTCCACGAGGCGGCCGCCGGGGGCCATGACCGCGACGCGGTGGGCGACGTGCCGTACGAGGGGCAGGTCGTGGCAGATGAAGAGGTAGGCGAGGCCGAGCCGGTCCTGGAGGTCGGTGAGGAGGTTGATGATGCCGGAGCGTAGGGAGGGGTCGAGCGCGGAGACCGGTTCGTCGAGGACGAGGAGCCGGGGGCCGAGGGCGAGCGCGCGGGCGATCCCGGCGCGCTGGCACTGCCCGCCGGAGAGCTGGTGCGGCAGCCGGTCCGCGTAGGCGGGGTCGAGCCCGACGAGCTCCATCAGCTCTGCGGCCCGCCCGGCGACCGGTCTGCGGTGCACGCGCAGCGGCTCGGTGATGGTGTCGCCGATGGGTGTGCGTGGGGAGAGCGAGCTGTAAGGGTCCTGGAAGACGGGCTGGAACCGGGTCCGCAGTGCCCTCAGCCGACGCGCGGACAGCCCACTCACCTCCTCCCCGTCGAAGCGCACGCTGCTGCCCCGCTCCGGGCGCAGCAGCCCGAGGACGGCCAGGGCGGTGGACGACTTGCCGGCGCCCGACTCGCCGATGAGCGCGAGGGTCTCGCCCGCGTCGACGTGGAAGGAGACGCGGTCGACGACGGTGCGGTCACCGTGCTTGACGACGAGATCGGTGACGTCGAGCAGGGGGCTCACGAGCGGGCCTCTCCGAGGAAGAGCGCGGTGGCGGGCACGGGCAGTTCGGACGACCGATGGCAGGCGACGGCCCGCCCGCGCCCGATAAGCGGGGGTTCCACTTCCCGGCACAGGGCGTCGGCGAGTGGACATCGGGGCGCGAAGGCACACCCCGCCGAAAGCGCGAGCGGCGAGGGAGGGGCCCCACCGATGCCGGGAAGCCGCCGCACGGCCCCGTCCCACCCTTGCGGCGACGACGCCACCAGACCCGCCGTGTAGGGCGATCGCGGGTTGCCGAAGACGTCCTGGGCGGGGCCCGCTTCGGTCACGCGGCCCGCGTACAGCACCACCGCCCGGTCCGCGTGGGCCGTGGCGAGGTCCAGGTCGTGGGTGATGAGGAGCAGCGCGGCGCCCGTCGCCCCGCGGGCTCCGGTCAGGGCGTCGAGGACCTGCTCCCGTATCCGGGGGTCGAGGGCGGTGGTGGGTTCGTCGGCGACGATCAGGCGGGGGCCGTTGATCAGGGCCATGGCGATCACGGCGCGCTGCCGCATGCCGCCGGAGAACTCGTGCGGCAGCGCGCGGGCGCGTCGCGCGGCGTCCGCGATGCCGACGCCGTCCAGCGCCGCGACCGCCCGCCGCCGGGCCTCGGCGCGGGAGACGCGGGCCACGGAGCGTACGGCGGCGGCGAGTTGGTCGCCGACCGGGTGGACGGGGCTCAGCACGGCGAGGGCGTCCTGCGGGACGTACGCGACACGCCGCCCCCACAACCGCCGGTACACGCCGGGCCCGGCACCGGCGATCTCCTCCCCGTCGAGACGTACGCTGCCCGAGATGCGGGCACCGTACGGCGGCATCCCGAGAACCGCCCTGGCCGTCAGCGACTTGCCCGCCCCCGACTCACCGACGAGCGCGGTCACCTCACCGGGAGCGACATCGAAGGAGACACCGCGCACGGCGGACACCGCGTCCAGGGTCACGCGCAGGTCCCGGACGGAGAGCACGGGTGGCGTGGGCGAGGTGGACGGCACGGGCAGCACCGGCGACACGGACGGTACGTGGGACATGGAGGACTGCATCAACTTGTCACCCCCGCAGGCCCCATGGGGGCGCGGACCGGCACCCGACGGCCCGCGGCGCGAGGCCGCACCCCAGCCAGCGTCACCGCGAGCGCCGCGAGGAGCGCGAGTGCCGCTGCCGGTGCGAGGGCGGCGAGCGGGGCCCTCTCCACGTACAGTCGCGACTCGTCCAGCAGGAGTCCCCACTCGGGAAACGGCGGCTGTGCGCCGAGGCCGAGGAAGCCGAGCGCGGCGAGGGCGAGGGCGATGCCCGGGAGCCGTAGGACCGCGTGGCGGGCGACGGGGCCCGCCACCGCGGGCAGTACGTGCCGCGTGAGGATGTACCCGGGCCCCGCCCCGACCGCGCGTACCGCCGCCAAGTGGGTGCTCGCCCGCACCTCTTGGACCAGCGCGGCGGCGTGCGCGGCGAGCGGTGGCCAGGAGATGAGCGCCACCGCGAGGGACGCGCCGAAGGTGCTCGGGCCGGTGAGGGCGGCGACGAGTACACCGGCGATGACGGGCGGCAGCGCGTTGGCGATGTCGGCGAGACCGGCCCCCGCGTTCGGCAGGAAGCCGATCGTGAGGGCGAGGAGGAAGGAGACGGCGCACACGCCGAGCGCCACGCCGACCGTGTTCGCGGCGCCATGGCCGAGCCGGGCCAGTACGTCACGCCCGAGCCCGTCCGTGCCCAGCGGATGCGCCGGGGACGGACCGGCCAGGCGCAGGGCGGTGTCGACGGTGTAGGGGTCGCGCAGCAGACCCGCCCCGATGACCAGCGCGAGCGCCGCGCCCAGCGTGGCGGGCACCCACGCCCGTACGCGGCCCGGCGGCGGCGCGGGCAGCGTCAGCGCCCCGCCCTTGAGCGCCGCGCCGAACAGGCGCCGCCGCACCAGGGCCGCGCAGCCGCCCGCCGTCAGGGCGAGCAGCAGCAGCGCGAGGACCGAGCCCTGGAGCAGCGGCAGATCCTGGGACTTGGCGGCGCCCAGCGCGGTGCGGCCGAGCCCGGGCACGGCGAAGACGGTCTCGACGGCGACCGCGCCGCCGGTGAGGCCGACCACGACCAGGCCGATCTGCGGTACGAGCGCGGGCAGGGCGCGCCGCAGGGCCGCGGCGACGACTCGCGCCCGGCCGACCCCGGAGGCCCGCCACACATCGGTCCAGCGTTCGCGGAACACGGCGGGCAGCGCGTCGCCCACGAGCCGGCCGAGTAGCCCGCCCGCGGGTACGCCCATGGCGAGGGCGGGCAGCACCAGGTGCTCGGGGCCCTGCCAGCCGGAGACGGGCAGCAGCCCGCACCACACGCCGAGCACGATCAGCAGGACGGTGGCGAGGAGGAATTCCGGTACGGCCGCGAGCATCGCCCCGCCCGCGCCGCCCCCGCCCCGCAGGGTGCCGCGGGCGCCGCGCACCAGGGCCGGCGCACACAGCGCGCACGCGACGGCCGCGGCCACCGCGAGGGAGGCGGCCATGAGCGTGAGCGAGACACCGAGCCCGGACAGGACCGAGGGCAGCACGGCGGCGCCGGAGACCCAGGACGCGCCGAGGTCACCGTGGGCGAGGTCGCCCGCCCAGCCGCCGAGCAGCGCGAGCGGCCCGGCGTCCAGACCGAGGTCGCGGCGGACGGCGGCCAACGCCTCGGCGGTCGGCTCCTGTTCGGCCGACCTGGCCCGCAGCACGCTGAGCGCCGGGTCCTTCCCAGAGAGCCAGGGCAGCAGGCCCACGGTAGCCACGACGGCGAGGAGCGCGACGAGCCGCGCGAGGGCGGCCCTGAGCGGCGGCGGCATCAGGGCCTTCCTGTGGCGCACGGTTCTCGGCCCTGCAACTGCTCGACGTACGTACCGCACGGTCACTCGAAGTATGTACCGCACGGCTACTTGACGTACGTATCGGCGGTGATCAGCTCCCGCTCGCGCGGATCCTTGGCCGAGTCCACGACGTTCGTGGCGTCACCCTGGATGACCCGCTCGTGGAGCATCGGGATCGCCGCGTCGGTGTTCAGGACGGCCGTCTCCGCGTCGAGCACCGCGGCCCGGCGGGCGTCGCCCGACGCGGTCTCCTCGGCCTTGCGGACGGCCTTGTCCACGCCCGCGTCGGCGAGCTGGGAGAGGTTGAAGGAGCCGTCGCCCGCGAAGTCGCTGTGCAGATACGCGGCCGGGTCACCGGAGTCGATGACGGTGGCGCGGGAGAGGATGAACGCGTCGAACCTGCCCGCGAGCGCGTCCGCCTCGATGTTGGCGTACTCGCGCACCTCCAGCTTCACCTTGAACCCCGCGTCCTTCAGCTGCTGCTGAAGCGTGGCGGCCACCTCGGGCAGCTCGGCGCGGTCGGTGAAGGTGCCGATGGTGACGGTGGAGCCGGACGGCTCGGCGGCCTTCGCGGCATCGGTGCGTCCCTCACGGCGGTCGGCCCAGGGCAGGGCGGGCCCGAGCAGTCCTTCCGCCACGTCGGCGCGTCCTTCGT
Organism: Streptomyces sp. NPDC003379; assembly: GCF_053589195.1. Lineage (NCBI taxonomy): Bacteria > Bacillati > Actinomycetota > Actinomycetes > Kitasatosporales > Streptomycetaceae > Streptomyces > Streptomyces sp. NPDC003379. The sequence continues at coordinate 99,619 of NZ_JBSFRK010000004.1, forward strand.
AGACGCCCTTGACGAGGGCCTCGGCGTCGATGGCCTCGCGGGCGGCGGCCCGCTGCCCGGGGTCCTTGAAGACACCCTTCCCGGTGTTCAGGTACAGGGTGTTGGTGCGGGGCATCGGCACCTCGGTGATCTGGTTCTCATCGAGGAGCGATGCCTGTGAGACGGGGATCGCCTCGACGATGTCGGCGTCGCCGCCGCGCAGGGCCGCGGCGCGCGCGGCGCCGTCCGGGACGAAGGTGACGTCGATCCCGGCGGCCTTGACGGGTCCGCCCCAGTACTTGTCGTTGCGGTCGAGGGTGGCCGACGAGGTGCCGTCGGCCTCCTTCAGGACGAAGGCCCCGGTGCCGGTGCCCACCGGGTCGACGGTCTTGCCCCGGTAAGCCTTGGCGGCCAGCACGGAGAGCTGCGGCGAGGAGAGGCGCTGCGGCACGAGGGGGTCGGGCTCACCGGTGGTGACGGTGACGGTCTTCCCCTCGGCCACGGCCTTGAAGTCGACGCCGTCGAGGATGCGCGGCTTGGGCGCCGCGCCGGCCGCCTCCGTCAGGGAACGCTCGACGGCCTCGGCGGTGAGCGGCGTCCCGTCGTGGAACTTCACGCCGTCGCGGATGGTGAACGCCCAGGTCCGTTCGCCGGTGCGCTTCCACCGCGTGGCCAGGGCGGGCCGTGCGTCGCCCTCCTTGTCCAGGGTGACGAGGGTTTCCGCGGTGGACCAGCGCGACAGTTTGAAGGCGTCGTCGCTGAGCGGGGAGAGCCCGGAGCGGGGCGGGTTCATCATCGCCAGGCGTATCCGCTCGCCGTCCGACGCCTTGCCGGTACCGGACGGGCCTGCGGCGAAGCAGCCGCTGAGCGTGAACGTGAGCGCGCAGGCGAGGGCGGACGCGAGGGTGGCGGGGGGCACGGACTTACGGAGGCGCACGGTGCTTCTTCCGGGGGCGGGGTGGGTGAGGACGGGCTGGTGGGGGCGAGGCGGGCAAAGACGGGGCAGGGGGGAAGGGGCCGACGGGACGAGGCGGTGGAGACCAGGCGGGTGGGACGGAGCGGATAGGGACGGGCGGGCCGGGACAGCCTGCGGAGCGGCCGCCTGACCGAGGCGCAAAGAGGGGTTCGACGGCAGACGGCACCGCACACGCGACCACCGCACATGCGACCCCCCGCACGACGGCACGCGGCACGCCCCGCGCACAGCAGGAGCAACCCCACTTTGCGTTCGCTTGACCCTAGCAGCATGACAATCATTTTCACTAACGAGCCACTGGCCAAGTACGGAGCCGACGCAGGACGCGGAACTGGCAGGAGACGCTGCGGGCGGCGGACGCGGCGCTTCCCGAGCCGCTGGTCGGGGGCTGGAGCGCCGATTCCGGGTAAGAGCTGGGGCGCGTCCTCGCGCGGCGCCCCGACGTCACGGCGGTGTTCGTCTCCAACGACCAGATGGCGCTCGGCGCGCTGCGCGCCTTTCACGAGGCCGGGCGCGAGGTGCCGGGCGACGTCGGCGTCGTGGGGTACGACGACATTCCCGAGGCCGCCCATCTGCTGCCGCCGCTGACCACCGTACGCACGGACTTCGCGGAGATCGGCCGCCGCGCGCTGCGGCTGCGGCTGTCCCGCATCGAGGAACCGGACCGGCCGCGGGCCGGGCACGTGGTGCCGGTGGCACTGGTCGTGCGCGGCAGCACGATGTAGGGCGCTTCGACGGCCTTGGTGCCCGTCGGCCGGGACGCGAGCGAGCGCCGGGCCGTGTCACCCGCGTACTGCTTGCCGGTCGACGGGTCGACGCGGATCATTTTGATCCCTGTCCACCAACTGCCGAAGGACAGCCACCACTTGCCGTCGTCGTCCACGAAGAGGTTGGGGTCGATGGCGTTGTAGTCGCTGGTGGAGCCGGACGTGTAGACCGTGCCGTGGTCTGTCCAGCTGCCCGGCTCACCCGTGGTGGACGTCGCGAACCCGATCGCGGACGTGTTGGTGCCGAAGCTGGAGACGGAGTAGTACATCAGGTACTTGCCGCCGTGGTACGAGATGTCGGGCGCCCACGCCTCCGGCACGGTGGAGTACCGCGACCACCAGGCCGGCCTGCTGCCGAAGGCGTCCGCGCCGGCCCGGAAGGCGGTCCGGTCGGTGGAGGAGCGGTGGCCGATGCCGCCGCCGGTGGCGTAGAGCAGGTACGTGCCCGCCGGGGTGCGGACCATGGTCGGGTCGTGGACGACGGTGCTGCCGGTGACGGTGCCGGGGTTGGGGTAGGCGGCCGCGGTGCCCGGCACGAGGGCGAGCAGTGCGGCGGCGGGGAGGGCGAGAAGCGCGCGGCGTCCCACGGGGCGGTCGGTGCGCGGGAGGGTGCGGCTCACATGGGCCTCCTTGGCGGAAGCAGCCTGATCATGTTCCAGGAAAGGGGCTCCAGCGTGGCGGTAAGGGTGCCGTCCCGCAGCTCCGTGCCCGGCACGTCGTGCGGGGTGACGCGCTCCTGGTCGTCCAGGGTGTTGCGGGCCTCCGGGTCGGCGTCGGCGACGGCGCTGTGCTCGACGACCGAACTCACTCCCATGCCCTCCAGGGCGACTTCGAGTGGCAGGGGCTCCGTCTGGCTGCGGTTGACGGCGAAGACGGTGACGGTGCCGTCGTCGGCGCGTACCGCCGTGGCGTGCAGCAGCGGCACCTCGCCGAACTTCGCCGTGTCGTACGTCGGTGAGTCCACGCGGACGTCCAGGACCCGGCCGCGGCCGTGCCGCGAGGTCTGCGCGAAGGGGAAGAACGTCGTCTGGCGCCAGGCCGGGCCGCCCGGCTCGGTGAGGATCGGCGCGATGACGTTGACGAGCTGGGCCAGGCAGGCGACGGTGACCCGGTCGGCGTGCCGCAGCAGGGCGATGAGCAGAGAGCCGAAGACGACGGCGTCGGTGACAGTGTAGTTGTCCTCCAGGAGGCGCGGGGCCTCCTGCCAGTCCTCGGCGGGCTGGAGGGCGGTGCGTCGCTGGTACCAGACGTTCCACTCGTCGAAGGAGAGGTTGATCCTCTTCTTCGACTTGAGCCGGGCACCGACGTGGTCGCAGGTGGCGACAGTGCTCTCGATGAAGGACTCCATGTCGACGGCCGAGGCGAGGAACGAGTCGCGGTCGCCGTCGATCTCCTCGTAGTAGGCGTGCAGCGAGACGTGGTCGACGAGGTCGTACGTCTCGGCGAGGACGGTCGCCTCCCAGGCCGCGAAGGTCTCCATGGACTGCCCGGAGGAGCCGCAGGCGACGAGTTCCAGGGACGGGTCGATCTGCCGCATGGCGCGGGCGGTCTCGGCGGCGAGGCGCCCGTACTCCTCGGCGGTCTTGTGCCCGGTCTGCCAGGGGCCGTCCATCTCGTTGCCGAGGCACCAGAGCCTGATGCCGTAGGGCTCCTTGTCGCCGTGGGCGGCGCGCAGGTCCGAAAGGGATGTGCCCGAGGGGTGGTTGGCGTACTCCTGGAGTTCGAGGGCCTCGGCCACTCCCCTGGTGCCCAGGTTGACGGCCATCATCGGCTCCGCCTGCGGGCCGACGCTGCGGACGAAGCGCACGAACTCGGCGAGCCCGAAGCGGTTGCTCTCCGTGGAGCGCCAGGCGAGGTCGAGGCGGCGCGGCCGTTCGTCGACGGGGCCGACGGAGTCCTCCCACTTGTAGCCGGAGACGAAGTTGCCCCCCGGATAGCGGACGGCGGTGACGCCCAGTTCGCGGACCAGGTCGAGGACGTCGCCGCGCAGGCCCGCCTCGTCCGCGGTGGGGTGGCCGGGCTCGTGGATGCCGGTGTAGACGCAGCGGCCCAGATGCTCGACGAAGGAGCCGAAGAGGCGGGGGTCGACGTCGCCGACGGTGAAGTCCGGGTGGACGGTGAAGCGGGCGGTACGGACGGGAGAGGCGGGAGAGGCAGGACGGGCGGGGCGGTCGGGACGCGTCATGGGTGGTTCCTCAACAGGTCGGCCGCTCTGGAGCGGTGGTTCACGCGGGTCGGCGGCGGGCCGGCAGCACAGGCGGGAAGTGCGGCCTGTGCGGCCGGCCCGGAGTCCGTCAGTCCGTCAGTCCGTCAGTCCGTCTTGATCCTCATGAACGTCACGGAATGGGCGGGGAAGGTGTACGAGAAGGAGTCGTCGACGCCGTCGAAGACCGAGTCGACGGGCTTCACCGGGGTCTTGTCCTTCGTGTTCTCGGCGGTCGGGTCGGCGGACAGCGTGGTCACCCGCGCCTTCGGCGACGCGAGCTTCACCTGCCGTCCGAGGTCGACCTTCGTACGGGCCTGCTCCGCCTGGGCGTTGACGACCTTCACGATGAGGTCGCCGGTCGCCTTGTCGCGCGTGACGACCTGGCGGAACGGTTCGGCCGGCTTGTCGTCGGTGAAGGAACCCCACTTCTTGCCGTCGAGGTAGAGCGTCACCTGACGGCCGCGCACCTCGACGCGGAGGTCGTAGGCGCGGCCCGCCTCGATCCTGGTGGAGTCCTGGATCATCGTCTGCTTGGCGCCGCCGACGGTCTTCTCCACGGCGGACTGGGTGTTGTTCCAGCCGCCGAGGTTCCACCAGTAGTGGTTGCCGGTGTCCTTGACGCCGAAGGCGACCATGAAGCCTTCCTTGCCGGACTTCTTGGTGGCCCTCACCTCCAGGTCGTAGTTCTGCCAGCCCTTGTCGCCCGCGGTGACCAGGGTGTTCTCGGCGGCCTCGTCGGACTGGACGTACGCGCCGTCCTCGACGGCCCACTCGCCCCTGCCCGCCGCCTCGGCCCACTTGCCGTCACCGGCGGAGAAGTCGTCGAAGAACAGCGGTCTTCCGTCCGCGTCCGTGACCGAGACGTCGTCGTACGAGGCGCTCGTCGCCCAGGTGGACAGGCCGACGGCGCCGGTGATCGGGCCCGAGGTGGCGGGGGTGCCGGACGCCTTGGACGGCACGACCTCGTCGCCGACGTTGCGCATGAAGAGCTTCTGCGTCTCGTAGTTGGCCGAGCCCCACGACTGGTCGTTGTCGTACCAGATCATGTTCGGCTTCCACTGCACGTAGTCCTCGTTGGCGAGCAGCGGGGCGTACGAGGCGAGCTTCACGACGTCCGCGTTGCGCTCCAGGCCGGTCATGAACGCGGCTTCGGAGAGGGCGTTGCCGAAGGTGTTGCCCTGTGAGGCGTACTCGCCGAGGAAGACCTTGGGGCCGCGCCGGTCGTAGGAGTCGTAGCGGTCGTTGTTCTCCAGGAACCACTGCGGGCTGTTGTAGTAGTGCTCGTCGACCATCGCGACGTTCGCGTCACGGCTGAGCTGCCAGGCCTTGTCGAATACGGAACCGCTGTCATCGGGGCCGGAGTTGGCGACGACGGTGATCTCCGGGTGCTCGGCCTCGATGGCGGCGCGGAACTCCTTGAAGCGGGCGAAGAACTCCTCGGGGAGGTTCTCCTCGTTGCCGACTCCGAGGTGGGTGAGGCCGAAGGGCTTGGGGTGGCCCATCCGTGCGCGCTTCTTGCCCCATTCGCTGCTCACCGGGCCGTTGGCGAACTCGATGAGGTCGAGGGTGTCCTGGATGTGCCGCTTGAGCAGGGCCGGGTCGTCGGTGGCCTTGTTCTGGCCGCAGCCGGTCACCAGGGCGGGCACGACGGGCAGCGGCATGGCGCCGGTGTCCTCCGCGAACTGGAAGTACTCGTAGTAGCCGAGCCCGTAACTCTGGTTGTAGCCCCAGAAGTTGGCGTTGGTGGCGCGCTGCTCGACCGGGCCTATGGTGTCCTTCCACTGGTAGGAGCGGCTGCGCTGCCAGCCGGACTTCTCGTCATACGCCTCGTGGCTGCCGGTGTTGACCAGGCAGCCGCCGGGGAAGCGCAGGAAGCCGGGGTTCAAGGCGGCGATCTTCTCGGCCAGGTCCTTGCGCAGGCCGTTCTCGCGGCCCTTGTAGGTGTCGCGGGGGAAGAGGGAGATCATGTCGAGCGCGGCGGGGGCGCCCGAGGCGACCGTCAGCCGGCCGGCGGCGGAGGTGCGGGTGGCGGTGAAGGTCGCCTTGTACTTGGCCCAGCCGCCGCGCGCGGTGACGCGGCGGGCGGTGGCCAGCTCGCCCGAGGCGTCGTGCAGCGTGAGGGTGAGCGGCGCTCCGGCGCGGTCCGCGCGGGCCCAGACGGAGAAGTCGTAGCGCTTGCCCTTCTGGACGGCGATGCCGGTGTTGTAGCCGGAGTTGGTGACGGACGAACCGGCGTTCAGGGAGAGGTAGTTGCGGTTGCGTTCGTTCAGGCGGCCGCCGTCGTTGACGACCTTGGCGGTGCCCTTGGTGTCCCACGAGGTCAGCGGCGTGTAGGACCGGTTGTCGGCGGGCTCGTACTCGAAGGACCTGTTCTGGACCAGCTCGGCGTAGAGGCCGCCGTCGGCCGCGCGGTTGATGTCCTCGTAGAAGACGCCGTACATCGAGTCGTCGATCTTCGCGCCGGTGCCGGTCGCGTCGACGTCGATCGTGTAGTCGGTCGGCTCGGCCGCCGCGCTGGGAACCCCGGCGAGCGTGCCGGCCAGCAGGGCTCCGGCGGTGAGACCTCCGACGGCGAGAGCGAGTCTCCCTCGTCTGTGTGCCATGTCATCCCCACCTGTTCGAAATATCGGACATTGATCAGCACTTCGAACGGAAACTTAGGAACCCGAGGGAGCCCACGTCAACGCCTGGGACCAACCCTGCGCAAAGCGTTGACGCGACGGGAGTTGGACTCTACGGTCCGTTCGAACTGACGAGCATCATTCGATATCTCGAACATGCGCCGTTCCGATCACTTCCGTCTCAGAGAGAGGGACGAGCCGCCGTGCCTCCACCCCTACCGACCCGCCGCGGCGTGCTCGGCGGTCTCGGAGCGCTCGCCGTCGCGGTCAGCTTCGGCGTCGCCGCCTCGGGGCGTGGCGCCTCCGCCATCGCCTCGGACGCCGACGTACGCGTCCGCTACTGGAACCTCTTCAGCGGCGGCGACGGTGTCAACATGATCGCCATGCTGGACGCGTTCCGGCAGGCCAACCCCCGTGTGGACGTGAAGGATTCGACGCTTCAGTGGGGAAATCCGTACTACACGAAGCTGGCCATGGCAGCCGCCGGCCGGCGCGCCCCCGACCTCGCCGTCATGCACCTGGGCCGCATCCCGGGCTTCGCGCCCGGCAGGCTCCTCGACCCCTGGGACGTGGAGCTGCTCGCCCGGTACGGCGTGCGCGAGGCGGACTTCGACCCGCTGCTGTGGAAGCGCGCCGTCATCGACGGCAAGCTCTACGGTCTGCCGCTCGACATCCACGCCCAGCTCTGCTTCTACCGCCGCGACGTGTGCGGGAAGGCGGGGCTGCTCGCCGAGGACGGTCAACTGGCCGCCGTCTCCTCGCCCGAGGAGTGGTTCAAGATGCTGCGCGCCGCCAAGAAGGCCACCAAGGGCGGGCTCCAGACCCTCGGCATGAAGGCCAACGAACCCAACTTCAGCTGGTGGTTCTTCCTCTCCTTCTACACCCAGCTCGGCGGCACCTGTCTGAGCGCCGACGGCCGGGACGTCACCTTCGACACCGACAAGGCCGTCGAGGTCCTGGAGTTCCTGCGGCAGCACGTCACCGACGGCTACACCACGCCGGTCGGCATCGCCGACGGTGAGATGTTCATCAACGGCTCCCCCTTCACCTGGGAGGGCAACTGGTCCGTCCCCGTCTTCGGCGGCGCGGAGCTCGACTACGGCGCCACCCCGCTCCCACCCGTCTTCGGCAAGGCCGCCACCCATGCCGAGTCGCACTGCTTCGTCCTCCCCCACCAGGAAGAGCGCGGCGGACCCACCGACGAGGCCGCCCACCAGCTGGCCGCGTACGTCGTCCGGCACGCCCTGGACTGGGCGCGGGGCGGCCATATCCCCGCGTACAAGCCGACGTTGGAGGACGCCGACTACCGGGCGCTGCAACCGCAGTCCGCGTACGTGTCCGCCATGGACCACATGGCGGTCGAGCCGCACGTGTGGTTCGCGGGCTCCACCGGCACCCTCGCCCAGCGCGTCGGTCCCGTCGTCGCCGCCTCGAACTCCGGGTCCGCGAGGCCCGACGCCACGGCACGGCGGATGCGGGGCGTCTTCGAGAGGCTGCTCGCGATGAAGGATCCCATGACCACGGGAGCGGGTCCCGCCACGGGAGCGGGTCCCGCCGCATGAGCGCCGTCGACACCGCCCTGCGGCCGCCACCCGCCGCACGCCCCGCGGCCACCACCCACGCCGATTCGGCGCGGGCCCGCCTGGCCCGCCGCTTCCAGCACGGCGGCTGGTTCGTCGCCCCCTTCCTCGTGCTGTTCGCGCTGTTCGTACTGGTGCCGATCGGGCGCGGGGTGTGGCTGAGCCTCACCGACGCCAACATCTCCGGTACGGGCGAGCGTTTCGTGGGCCTCGACAACTACCGGGAGGCCTTCGACACCCCGCTGATGTGGGAAACCCTGGGCCACAGCGCGTACTTCACGCTGCTCGTGGTGCCGTGCATCGTCCTGCTGGCCTTCCTCCTGGCGATGCTCGCCCACCACATCGAGCGCGCCAAGTGGCTGTGGCGGCTCTGCTTCTTCGCGCCGTTCCTGCTGCCGTCCACCGTCGCCGCGAACCTCTGGCAGTGGCTGTTCAACCCCGGCACCGGAATGATCAACCACGTCTTCGGCCTGGACACGCCCTGGCTGACCCAGAAGTCCACCGCCATGCTCGCCGTGGTCATCACCACCCTGTGGTGGACGGTCGGCTTCAGCTTCCTGCTGTTCCTCGCCGCGCTGCAGAACATCCCGCGGCATCTGTACGAGGCCGCCTCCCTGGACGGCGCGAACGCCTGGCAGCGCACGGTGCACATCACCCTGCCGATGCTGCGCACCATCACCGGGCTCGTCGTCACCCTCCAGGTCCTCGCCTCGCTCCAGGTCTTCGACCAAGTCGTGGTGATGCAGGACTTCGGGCCCGGCCCCGAGGAATCGACCCGGACCTTCGTGCAGTACACCCTCGAAGAGGGCTTCACCAGCTACCGCGTGGGCTTCGCCTCCGCGGTCTCCATCATCTTCTTCGTGCTGATCGCGGCCGTCGCCCTCGGCCGGATGTGGCTGCTGCGCAAGCGCGAGGAGGGTGTGCGATGAGCGAGGGACGTGCGATGAGGAAGTGGACCGCGGGGCAGATCGTGCTCACGGGTCTGGGGACCGTCGTCTCGGCGGTGTGGCTGTCGCCCCTGCTGTGGGCGCTGTTCACCTCCCTGAAGTCGGAGACCGAGGCCGTCGCCGTGCCCACCCACTGGGTGCCGCAGGACTTCACGTTCCAGGCGTGGCGGGCCATCTTCGAGACCGGCAACATCACCAACTGGTTCGTGAACTCCGTCGTCGTCTCGGTCTGCGTCACCTTCGTCGTGGTGCTGGTGAGCGCGCTCGCCGGGTACGGCTTCGCGCGTACGGAGTTCCGTGGCAAGAACGCGCTGCTGGGCCTGGTCATGGCGGGCCTCATGGTGTCGCCCGCGGTGCTCGGCGTGCCGCTGTTCAGCACCGTCCAGTCGATGGGGATGGTCGACACGTACTGGGGGATGATCCTGCCGCAGTGCGCGCCGGCCGCGATGGTCTACATCCTCTACAAGTTCTTCCAGGGCATCCCGAAGGAGCTGGAGGAGGCGGCGTTCATCGACGGCGCCGGGCGCTGGCGGGTCTTCTTCACCGTCGTGCTGCCGCTGTCGCGGCCGTCCCTCGCGGCGGTCGGGATCTTCACCTTCATCGCGTCGTGGAACAACTTCCTGTGGCCCTACATGGTGACCAACAACCCCGACCTGATGACCATGCCGAACGGCATCGCGACGGTCATGAACTCCTACGGCATCCAGTGGGCGCAGCTGATGGCGGGCGGCCTGATGGCGGGGCTCCCGCTGATCGTCGTCTTCGTCTTCTTCCAGCGGCAGATCGTCGCCGGCGTGGCGCACACCGGCCTGGCCGGGCAGTGACGTACGCCGCACGCGGAGTGCGCGAAGGACGCCCCGCCGGGTTCCACCGGCGGGGCGTCCGCACGCTCGTGGGGCGGGCGGCCTACTTGTAGGTGATGTCCGACGCCGTGAACTTGCAGTACGTGCCGTCCGGGCCGTTGCCCGTCTCGACCGGCTCGTCACCGGTGTTGTTGCCGGTGAAGCGCATGCAGGTCTTGATCTTCTTGTTGCTGTCGCCGTGGATGCGGATGTCGCGCAGCGCGGCGGTGTCACCGTAGTTGGTGTTGATGCCGACGATCGACTTGCCAGGGGCGGTGATGTCGGTGTCGTTGATGATGATGTTGCGCTGGTACTGCTTGGAGCAGTTGCCGCAAGTCCGTACGAGCTTCCCGAAGTCGGAGACCTGGAACTTGTTGACGACCAGCTTGCCCGCGCCGTTGAACTGGAAGACCTTGTCGTCGGCCTTCTTCGCACCACCGCCCTGGACGGCGTACGTGGAGCCCGCCGAGGTCCCCTTGAACGTGGCCGCGTCCTCGCCGACGTCCTCCCACCACACGTTCTGCAGCGTGCAGCTGCCCTGGCAGTGGATGCCGTCGGCGGCGGGCGCGCCGATGATGACGTTCTTCAGGGTCGCCCCGTCCTTCAGCTTGAAGATCGGGTCCTGGCCCTCGTTCTGGCCGTCACCGCCGAGCTCGCCGCTGCCGTAGTAGCGCTTGAGGCCGCCGTCACGGGTGCCGGAGACCTCGATGGTCTTCGGCACCGCCTGCCGGCCCTTGGCCTCCGGCCATGCGGTGGCCGCTCCCGCCGTCGACATGAGGGAGGTGGTGACGAGGGCGGCGCCGGTCAGGCCGAGTGCGGCGACACCGCCGATGACGGCGCGGCGGCGGGTGCGGCTGCGACGGTGGCGTACGGACCCGTTCGCGGTTGAAGTCATGTCCGGATTCCTTCGGTGGACAGAAGTGTGCGTCTTCTGGTCGCCACCGCGCGGCAAAAGGTTGCCGTCTTAAAGAAAGTCACCTCGCCATTCGGTGCGTTCGTCCGAGGTGGCCGCCCGGACCGTGTACCGGTCGGCGTGCGCGTCCCGCTGCCCCTCGGGGTGGTTGTACTGCCCGGCGAAGACATGCCGGCCGGCCGGTACGGTCCGCCCCGCCTTGAGCGTCCACCGGTAGACGAGGGAGCCGCCCCGCTCCGTCGCCGTCACGTCGAAGTCGTCGACGGGCAGCGTGCGCCAGTTGCCGGTGTCGGCGACCTTGCCGGCGCGGGCGACGCGCAGCTCGACGGTGAGCGCGGTCAGCGGCTTCTTCGCCTTGACGGTGATGTCGCTCTGCGACCAGTACGTGCTGGAGCCGGGGTCGATCGAGCCGTCCGCCCACAGCAGTTCGGCCGCGGGCACGGTCTTCGGGCCGCGCGGCGGATCCGCGGGCTCGGACGGCTCGGAGGGTTCGGGCGGCTCGGACGGCCTATGCGGCTTGTATGGCTTGTCGGGCTTGTGGGGCTTCGGGACGCCGGATGTGGGCCGTGGCGGGGGCGGGGCGGGAGTGCGGCCGTGCTCCGTGGCGGCGGGCGGCGCGTCCGGTGTCGAGCTCGTGGCGACGGACTGCGGGTCCGGGTCGTCGCCGCGCAGCGCCGAGGCCACGCCGTACCCGGCGACCGCGCAGACACCGGCCACGGCGGCGGTCGCGGTCACCACGCGCAGCCAGGAGGCGCCCGGCCGGTGGGGCGGCTTCGGCCGGTGCGGCCGTTTCGGCCGGCGCTCGGGCCGCTCCCGGGCCGTCATGCCCTGCTCGATGCGGGCGAGCATCCGCTCGCGGTCGGGCCGGTGCGCCTGGGCGGCGCCGCGCAGCTTCCTGCGCACTTCCTTGTCGTCGTCCCTCATGTGCTTCCCCCCGTGTCCACCGTGACCGCGCGCACCTGTTGCCAGGCGGTGTGGGGACCGAGGCGTCGTTGCAGCTCGGCCACTCCCTTCGACGTCTGGCTCTTCACCGTACCCACTGAGACCCCGAGGGCCTGCGCGGTGTCCTTCTCGGAGAGGTCGAAGGCGTGCCGCAGCACGACGCAGGCACGCTTGCGGAAGGGCAGCGCGCGCAGCGCCTCCCTTACGTCGACCACGGCCGGTACGTCCGGGTCGGCCACGTCCTCGCCGCGCCCCGACCAGAAGAGCGTGACGCGGCGACGTTCGCGGACGGCGCTGCGGATGCGGCTGCGCGCCATGTTGGCGACGACCCCTCGGGCGTACGCGGCCGGGTGGTCGGCGGCGCGCACCCGGTCCCAGCGGTGCCAGAGCGCGAGCAGCGCGTCGGCCGCCAGATCGTCCGCGCCGTCGGCCTCGCCGGTCAACAGGTGTGCCAGGCGGGCGAGTTCGGCGTAGTGCCGCTCGAAGAAGGCATGGAACTCGGCGGCCGCGTCGTCGGCGGCCGAAGGCATGGGTGTCCTCTTTCCCCCGGGCCCCGAAGCGCCGCATACGGCGGGCCCGGGTGCTGTCTCCCTTGCGGAATCGTGCACTCTAGCTGGTCGTTCCGTTCGTGAGGACACCGGGCAGGGTCACCTCCCCCACGCCGTCGGCGGCCGCGCGCCCGTCCACCGTGCGCACCTGGAAGGGGCGGCGGGACCCGAGGGCGAGGACTCTGACGCCGTCGCCGTGCCGCGTCGCGCGGAAGACCGCCGCGGGCCGTCCTTCGAGGTCGGGCACCGTGATCTCGGTGTCGTACGCCGTGTCGGGGGTGGCGAGCAGCGTGAGGCCGTCGAGCCAGTCGCCGTCGGGGCGCTGTTCGTCGGCGCCCAGCGGCAGCAGCGCACCCGGTCGTACGTACAGCGGCAGGCTGTCGAAGCCGTGGGTCTGGCGGTGCCAGCCGGGGCCCTGGACGCTCTCGCCGGTGAGCAGGTGGGTCCACGTCCCTTCGGGGACGTAGAACTCCACGTCGCCGTCGCTCGTGAAGACCGGGGCGACGAGCAGGTCGGGGCCGAGCATGTACTGCCGGTCCAGGGTGCGGCAGGCCGGGTCGTCGGGGAACTCCAGGAGCATCGGCCGCATCACGGGCACGCCCGTGTGATGGGCCTCGACGGCAGCCCCGTACAGGTAGGGCATGAGCCGGTGCTTGAGCTTGGTGAACTTCCCGGCCACGTCGACCGCTTCCTCGCCGAACGCCCACGGCACCCGGTACGACACGTTGCCGTGCAGGCGGCTGTGCGAGGAGAGCAGCCCGAAGGCGAGCCAGCGTTTGAAGACCGCCGGGTCGGGCGTGCCCTCGAAGCCGCCGATGTCGTGCGACCAGAACCCGAAGCCGCTGAGTGAGAGCGAGAGGCCGCCGCGCAGCGACTCGGCCATGGCACCGAGCGAGGCGAAGCAGTCGCCGCCCCAGTGGACGGGGAACTGCTGGCCGCCCGCTGTCGCGGAACGCGCGAACAGCACCGCCTCACCGGCTCCGCGCTCCTTCTCCAGGAGTTCGAAGACGGTGCTGTTGTACAGCTGCGTGTAGTAGTTGTGCATGCGCTCGGGGTCGGAGCCGTCGTGCCAGACCACGTCCGTGGGGACGCGCTCGCCGAAGTCGGTCTTGAAGCAGTCCACGCCCTGGTCGAGCAGGCCGCGCAGCTTGTCGGCGTACCAGGCGCGGGCGGCCGGATCGGTGAAGTCGACGAGGGCCATGCCGGGCTGCCACAGGTCCCACTGCCAGATGTCGCCGTTCGGACGCCGCACGAGGTGTCCCGCCTCACGCGCCTCGTCGAACAGCGCCGACTTCTGCGCGATGTACGGGTTGATCCACACGCTGATCTTGAGACCGCGCTCGCGCAGTCTGCGCAGCATGCCCTCCGGGTCGGGGAAGACGTCCGGATCCCACCGGAAGTCCGTCCACTGGTGTTCGCGCATCCAGAAGCAGTCGAAGTGGAAGACGGAGAGCGGGATGTCGCGCTCGGCCATGCCGTCCACGAACGACGTGACCGTCTCCTCGTCGTACGGAGTGCAGAAGGAGGTGGTGAGCCAGAGGCCGAACGACCAGGCGGGCGGCAGCGCGGGCCGCCCGGTGAGCGCGGTGTAGCGGCGCAGGACGTCCTTGGGTGTGGGCCCGGCGACGACGTAGTACTCCAGCGTCTGGTCCTCGACGCTGAACTGCACCTGGCCGACGGCTTCGGAGCCGATCTCGTACGAAACCTTCCCCGGATGGTTGACGAAGACGCCGTAGCCGCGCGAGGAGAGGTGGAAGGGGATGTTCTTGTACGCCTGCTCGCTGCTGGTCCCGCCGTCGGCCTGCCAGATGTCGACGCTCTGCCCGTTCTTGACGTACGGGGTGAAGCGCTCCCCCAGACCATAGATGCACTCGCCTACACCAAGGGCCAATTGGGCGACCATGTGGTGGGTGCCGTCCGGCGCGGTGGCGAAGGCGGTGCCCCTGCGTTCGACGGCGGTCAGCCGCCGGCCTTCGGCGTCGAGGAACTCCGGCCCCCACGGCCCGGCGGTGTCCAGGCGGAGGGTGAGCGGGCCGCTGACGAGTTCGGTGACGCCGCCCTCGCGGACGATGTGTCCGGCGTTCCCGGTGGCGTCGATCGCGAACTCCGGTCCGTGCGCGGCCTTCCCGGCGTGATGGGTGGCCCGGACGCCGATCACGCCCTCGGCGGGCGAGAAGCATTCGACGGTGATGAGCGGCGAATTGAGGGTGTCGCCGCGCTCGCGGACCTGCTGGACGGCGGCGTACGCGGTGAACCGCCCCTCGCCCTCGCGCACGTCGCGCACCTCGGTGGCGTACGAGGCACGCACCCCGTCACGCATCAGCCAGAAGCCGTCGGTGAACTTCATGCGGCGTCCTCCCGTGGTGCGGCGGCGGTGAAGGTGATCCGTGCCAGGCGGACGGGGCCGCGCAGCCGTACGCGCAGGTCACGCACGCCGGACGCGGCGAAGTCCGAGGTATTGAGGGTGTAGTGGTACGCCCCGCCGGTCGGCGGGACGGTGACGGTGGTGGCGGTGCTGCCCGCGATGAGGTCGACGGCGCCCTCACCCGCGGCCTCGACGGAGACGGCGCTGATTCCGCCCGCGAAGTCGCAGCCCTCGTAGAGCAGTTCGCCCGCCGCGTCGCCCGCGGCGCGCACGGCGTCGCCCACCGTCTTCGTCCGGTCGACGATCTCGGTGCCGCGCTGCGTGTCGTAACCGCTCGCCGCCAGGCCGGCCTCCAGTACCGGCCTGGCGGCGAGCGGTTCGCCGGTGATCCCGACCGGTGTGACGAGCCGGATGTCCTGGCTGGACGCACCGGCCAGCAGTTCGTACGTGCCGGGGGCCACGGTCCAGCGGTCCTGGCGTACGTCCCAGAAGCCCAGGTCGGCGACGGGCAGCCGGAATTCGAGACGGCGCCGGGCGCCGGGCGCGAGAGGGACTCGGCGGTGCGCGGCCAGTGTCCGGTGGGGCAGGGCGACGGGTCCGCGGGGCGCCCGTATGTACAGCTGCGCCACCTCCTCGGCGGCGACGGCCCCGCTGTTGGTGAGGGTGAACGCGACGCGCAGCGTCTCGCCGTCGCGCTCGGCGGTCAGGTCCTCGTAGGTGAAGGCGGAGTAGCCGAGGCCGTGCCCGAACGGGTAGAGGGGCGTGCCGTCGAAGTACAGGTACGTCTGCCGGGAGCCGATGATGTCGTAGTCGAGGAGGTCCGGCAGATCGGTGTCGGCGGCGTACCAGGTCTGCGGCAGGCGGCCTGCCGGGGAGACGTCACCGGCGACGACGCGGGCCAGCGCGGTGCCCGCGGCCTGGCCGCCGTGCGCGGTCCACAGCAGCGCGGGCAGCTCGGCGTGGGCGTCGGCGACCGCGTAGGGGTAGGAGCTGACCAGGGCGAGCACGGTGCGGGGGTTGGCGGCGCGGGCCGCGCGCCACAGCCGTTCCTGGTGGGGCGGCAGGGCGAGGGTGGTGCGGTCCTGGGTCTCGCGGCCGTTGATGTGGGGGTCGTTCCCGGCGACGACGATCACGGTGTCCGCGTCGGCGGCGGCACGGGCCACGGCGTCCTCGCCGCGCTCCACGTACTCGACCGTGAAGAGCGCGGCGCGCTCGGCCGGAAAAGCCTCCCCCTGTGCGGCAACCTTCACGCCGTCGGCGGCGACAGAGACGTACCCACCGGTCCCTGTGTGCCTGAGGAGGTGCCCACCGCCATGCTCGCCGCCCCCGTGGCCCACCCCCTGCCCGCCCCCGTGTTCCACCAGCGCGAACGTCTCCTGTACGACCCAGCCACCCGGCTGGTCCGCCGACGCGCGCACGAAGCCGTCGTCGGCGACGGAGAGGTAGCGCCCGTCGGGTGCCCGCAGCGTCCAGGCGCCCTCGCCCCAGTCGACGAGGGCGAACTCGGTGGCTGCGGCGGCGTCCGGGCAGACGGTCAGCGGTGGCAGGTCGGTGCGGCCCGCCACGAGCGCCGGGTCGAGGGCGCCGGCGGCCACTCCGGCCTGGGCGGCGGTGGAGGACCCCGGCACCCGCAGCCAGCCCTCCGCACATTTCAGGCGCGCCCGGTCCACGCCCTCGGCGTAGCTCAACCGCTCGCCGCCGAAGCGGGCGCGCAGCCCGTCGAGGACGGTGGCCCGGCGGATCAGGGTGCCGCTGTACCAGTCGGTCTTGCACTCGTCGGCGAGGAGCCCGACGACCGCGACACGGGCGCCGTCCGCCGGGGGCGCGAGGGGCAGCAGCCCGTCGTTCTTGAGCAGGACGACGGCTTGCTCGGCGGCCTCGCGGGCCAGCGCCTGGTGTTCGACCGTGTCGAAGTCGCGCGGGCCCGTGGCCCCGTACGGCCCGCCGTCCGGGTCGAACTCGCCGAGCCGCAGGCGCACGGTGAGGTGACGGCGTACCGCCGCGTCGATGTCGGCCTCAGTCAACAGGCCCATGCGCAAGGCGTGTTGGATGCGACCGACTGTGATGTGCGGGTCGGTGCCGTGGTCGGTGAAGCTGTCCACGCCCGCGACGAGCGCCGCGGCGACGGCCTCCTCGTGGGTGGCGAAGTAGTGCTGGGAGTCGACGAGGTTGCTGGGCGCGCCCGCGTCGGAGCAGACGAGCAGCTCTCCGTCCGCCCAGCGCCTCAACTGTCCGCGCAGATAGGGGGATACGTGGTTGGGGCGGCCGTTGACGAGGTTGTAGGCCGGCATCACTCCGGCGACCGCGCCCGCCTCGACGGCGCCGCGGAAGGCGCGCAGGTCGTACTCGTGCAGGACGCGCGGGCGGACGGAGGAGTTCGTGGTGTCCCGGCGCGTCTCGTTGTTGTGGGCGAGCCAGTGCTTGAGCACGGGCGCGGTGCGCCAGTGCGTCGGGTGGTCGCCGCGCAGGCCGCGGGTGTACGCGGCGGCGAGGGCCGAGGTCAGGTGCGGGTCCTCCGCGTAGCCCTCCTCGTTCCTGCCCCACAGCGGGTGGCGCAGGAGGTTCACGGTCGGCGCCCAGACGTTGAGGCCGACGCGGTCGTCGCGGGAGCGCATGGCCCGCGTCTCGACGGCGACGGCCTCGCCGACCCTGCGCACCAGGTCGTCGTTCCAGGTCGCGCCGAGCCCGACGGCCTGCGGGAAGACCGTCGCGGGCCCCATCCAGGCGACGCCGTGCAGGGCCTCCTGGCCGGTGCGGAACGCCGCGATGCCGAGCCGGTCGACGGCGGGCGCGAACTGGTGGAGGAGGGCGACGCGTTCGTCGACGGTCAGCCGGGACAGCAGGTCGTCCACGCGCTTGTCCGGCAGAAGTCCCGGATCGCGGAACGGCGGCGGGCTCTCGGTCACGTGCGGGTCCCCTCGGCGGACGGTGGAGCAGGAACGGCGTACTCCTCGAAGCGCTTCGATGCTCTTCGTTACCCGATGCCCATGTCAAGCCAGGGAACGCGGAGCATCCTCAGATCCCGCCGCACCGCACGCGCCCGCCAACCTCCGTACCCCTCTGGCAAATTCAGAACAGACCCTTGTTACAGCTCTGGCGTTCACTTAATCTCCCAGCAACATCGAAGCGCTTCGAAAGCCCGACCGGCGGTCACCGCCGTATGCCCGGGCGCGCGCCACGAAGGGTTGACGCAATGACGCCGAACTCCCCCTCCACCGGCTCCGGTCCGAACCGGAGAACCTTCCTCGCCTCCTCCGGGCTCGCGGTGCTCGCCGCGGCCGGCGGGGCCCCGCTGCTGACGGCCTGCGGGGGCGGCGGTTCGAAGAACGAGGGCACCACGACGGGGAGGAAGCTCAAGGACCTGCTCCCGGCGTACGTCGCGTCGGACCTCGTCAGTCCGGACATCCCGGCCAAGAACGGCTCGGCCGCGGGTTTCACCAAGGCCCTGCCCGCGGCCGAGCTGAAGACGGCGGTCCCCGAAAAGCTCGGCAAGGGCGGCGAGTTCACCGTCATGGCGCCGATCTGGGGGAACGTGCCCAAGCAGGGCAACCCCTACTGGACCGCGATGGACGAGGCCGCGGGCGTCCGCGTCAACTGGCGCAACCAGCAGGGCGACACGTACGGCCAGAAGCTGGGCGCGGTCCTCGCCTCCAGCGGCGTGCCGGACGCCGTGGTCGTGCCCGGCTGGGAGCTGACCGGCAAGATTCCGAGCGCCATCGCCAACAAGTTCGCCGACCTCGGCCCCTACTTGAGCGGCGACAAGGTGAAGGAGTATCCGAACCTCGCCGCGATCCCGACGGGTGCCTGGCAGCGCTCGGTCTTCGGCGGCAAGCTGCGCGGCCTGCCGATGCCCGCCCCCACCGCCCCGAACATCGCGCCCTTCTACCGCACGGACCTCTTCGAGAAGGAGGGGCTCGAAGCGCCGAGGAGCACCCAGGAGTTCTACGACCTGTGCAAGCAGCTCAACGCCCCCAGGAGCAAGGTGTGGGCGTGCGGCGACATGAGCTGGTCGGCGTTCGCCATCTTCGGCGTGCTGCCGGACAAGCCGTACTACTGGAAGCTCGTCGACGGCAAGCTCGTCCACCGCTACGAGACCGACGAGTACCTCGAAGCGCTGGAGTGGTCGCGCAAGCTCTACTCGGCGGGCTTCGTCCACCCCGACGCGAAGGCGGAGACCGGCAGCATCGGTGACCTGTGCGCCTCCGGCAAGGTCTGGATGTACTGCCAGGACCTCTCCGACTGGTACGGCAAGGCCGCCGTGCAGCGCGTGGACAACAAGAAGTTCCGCATGGAGGCGTTCGACTACTTCGCACCCGACGGCGGAGCACCCACCCTGTACGCGCGCCCGCCCGCCGACATCTGGACGTTCATCAGCGAGAAGGCCGACGAGAACACCGTCCGCGACATCCTCGCCCTCGCCAACTACACGGCGGCGCCCTACGGTTCGAAGGAGCAGCGGCTTCGCATGTACGGTGTCGAGGGCGTCCACCACACCTTCGAGGACGGCGTCCTCACCAAGAACGGCAAGGGCAACAACGAGGTCTTCTCGACGTACGAGTATCTGGCCTCGCCCGCGCCCTTCGTCGCCTACGCCGATCTGCCGGACGTCACCCGGGGCATGGTCGAGTGGCAGCAGCGCCAGGGCGCGCACACGAAGAAGCCGCTCTTCCACGGCATGATGATCATCGAGCCGACGCGGTACACCGAGCTGAACGCCGAGTTCGAGGACCTGGAGAAGGACGTCGTACGCGGCCGCAAAAAGGTCTCCGACGTGCGGCGGGCGGCCTCGGACTGGAAGTCGGGCGGCGGCGACAAGCTGCGCGACTGGTACAAGAAGCTCCTCGACGAGACCGGCGACTCGGCGTCCTGACATGGCACAGAGCACGGCTCGCCCCCGCGCCGCCGCGGAGCGGGCACCCGAGCCCGCCGACGACGCGCCCCCGGCCAGGAAGTCCGCGCCCCGCGTCCCGCTCCGGCACCGGTTGCGCCGCGACCGCGTCCTGCTCCTGATGGTGCTGCCCGCGCTGCTGCTCCTGCTCCTCTTCAACTACGTACCGCTGATGGGCAATGTCGTCGCCTTCCAGGACTACGACCCCTACATCGCGGACAACGCGTTCCAGGCGATGGCGCAGAGTCCATGGATCGGCTTCGAGCACTTCCGGCACATGGTGGAGGACCGGCTGTTCTGGCAGGCGGTCAGGAACACCCTCGCCATCTTCGCGATCCAGCTGACGCTGTTCTTCCCCGTGCCGGTGCTGCTCGCGCTGTTCATCAACAGCTTCGTACGCCCCCGGGTGCGGGCCGTCGCCCAGGCGATCCTCTACCTCCCGCACTTCTTCTCCTGGGTCCTGGTCATCACGGTCTTCCAGCAGATGTTCGGCGGGGCGGGCCTGGTCGCGCAGGTGCTTCGGGACCACGGCCACGACGGCTTCGACCTGATGACCGACCCGGGCCTGTTCAAGTTCCTGGTCACCTTCGAGATGGTCTGGAAGGACGCGGGCTGGGGCGTCATCGTCTTCCTCGCCGCGCTCGCCGCGGTCAGCCCCGACCTGTACGAGGCGGCGGCGATGGACGGCGCGGACCGCTGGCGGCGCATGTGGCACATCCAGCTGCCGGCGCTGCGCCCGGTCGTGGCCCTGCTCCTCGTCCTCCAGGTCGGCAACGCGCTCACCGTCGGCTTCGAACAGATCCTGCTCCAGCGCACCGCGGTGGGCCCCACGGCGTCGGAAGTCCTCGACACGTACGTATGGAACACCGGCCTGGACAACGGCAACTTCGGCTACGGCGCCGCCATCGGCATCGTCAAGGGCGTCTTCGGCCTGCTGATGGTGCTCGGCGCCAACAAGGCCGCCCACCTCATGGGCGAACAGGGGGTGTACAAGCGGTGAGCGTGCTCGACTTCGGCATCAAGCCGGGCAGCCGCACGGGTCTGCGGCCGGTGTGGGAGGAGCCGCCGACCCGGGCCGGGCTCGCCACCAAGGGCGTGACGCTGACGCTGGTCTGCCTGGCCGTCCTCTTCCCGGTGTGGGTGGTGGTCGTCACCAGCCTCTCCTCGGTGAGGACGATCACCGAGACGGGCGGCCTGGTGGTGATCCCCCGGGGCGTCACCTTCCTCCACTACCAGGAGCTGCTCGGCGGCGGCCAGGTCTCGCGGGCCACGCTGGTCAGCGTCGGCGTCACGGTCGTCGGCACGCTCTTCAGCATGGTGGTGTCCGTGCTGTGCGCGTACGGCCTCTCGCGCCCCGGGTCCGTGCTGCACCGCCCGATCCTGCTGCTGATCGTCGCCACGATGTTCTTCGGGGCCGGGCTGATCCCCACCTATCTGGTGGTGCAGGGCCTCGGACTCACCGACACCTATTTGTCGCTGATCCTGCCGAGCGCGTTGAACGTCTTCAACATCCTCGTCCTGCGGGCGTTCTTCATGGGCACGGCGCAGGAGCTGATCGAGAGCGCCCGCATCGACGGGGCCGGGGACCTGCGCATCCTGTGGCGGATCGTCATGCCGCTGTCCCGCGCGGTGCTCGCGGTGATCACGCTCTTCTACGCGGTGGGGTACTGGAGCGCGTGGTTCAACGCCTCGATCTACCTCAGCGACCCGGACATGATGCCGTTGCAGAACGTCATGCAGCAGCTGGTGATCAAGCAGCAGCGGCCCACGGGCCTCAGTCAGGCGATCAATACCGGGCACCTGTCGCCGCTCGCCATCCAGATGGCCGTGATGGTCCTCGCGCTGCTCCCGGTCGCCGTCCTCGCACCGTTCGTGCAGCGGCATTTCAAGCAGGGCATGCTCACCGGCGCGGTGAAGGGCTGATGCGGACGATGCCTTCCCTGAACGACACCACACGCGGCCGGATCCTGTTCGGCGGCGACTACAACCCCGAACAGTGGCCCGAGGAGATCTGGGCAGAGGACGCGCGCCTGATGCGGGAGGCCGGGGTCAACTCCGTCACGCTCGGCGTGTTCTCCTGGGCGAAGCTCGAACCCCGGCCGGGCGTACGGGACTTCGGCTGGCTGGACCGGCTGATGGATCTGATGCACGAGCACGGCATCGGCGTGGTCCTCGCCACACCGACCTCCTCTCCCCCGCCGTGGCTGGGCCGGCTCCACCCCGAGACGTTGCCGCGCGACGAGAACGGCCAGGTGGAGTGGTGGGGCTCGCGCCAGCACTTCGCGCACTCCAGCGCCGTCTACCGCCGGTACGCCGCCGCCATCACCGAGGCCCTGGCGGCGCGCTACGCCCACCACCCCGCGCTCACGATGTGGCACATCAACAACGAGTACTGCACCTACGACTGGGGCGACGAGGCGGCGGCCGCGTTCCGCCGCTGGCTCCAGGGCCGGTACGGATCGCTGTCGTCGCTCAACTCCGCCTGGGGCAGCGCCTTCTGGGGTCAGAACTACGACGCCTGGGAGGAGGTCCTGCCGCCGCGCCGCGCCCACTATATGAAGAGCCCCACACAGGTCCTGGACTTCAAGCGCTTCACGTCGGACGCCCTGCTTGAGTGCTACCTCACCGAACGCGACATCGTCCGCTCCCACACCCCGCAGCTGCCGGTCACCACCAACTTCATGCCGCTCTGGTCGGGCCAGGACGGCTGGAAGTGGGCCGCCCAGGAGGACGTGGTGTCGGTGGACCTCTACCCCGACCCCAAGGACCCGCTGGGCGGCCAGTACGGCGCGCTCGTCCAGGATCTGACCCGCTCCGAGGCGGGCGGCGGCCCGTGGATGCTGATGGAACAGGCGGCGGGCCCGGTCAACTGGCGCGGCGTGAACCACCCCAAGCCCGCGGGCCTGGGCCGCCTCTGGTCCTGGCAGGCCGTGGCGCGCGGCGCCGACGCCGTCTGCTACTTCCAGTGGCGCCAGTCCCGGCAGGGCGCCGAGAAGTTCCACTCGGGGATGCTCGGCCACGCCGGGGCGGAGGGCCGCACCTTCCAGGAGGTCAAGCGCGTCGGCGCCGAACTGGCGCTGGTCGGCGGCAAGGTGAGCGGCACCCGCGTGCCCGTCGAGGTGGCGGTGCTGCACGACTGGGACTCCTGGTGGGCGGGGCAGCAGGACGGCCGCCCCTCCGCCCGCCTCGACCACGCGGAGGTGCTGCGCGCCTGGCACGCCGCTCTGTGGGAGGCGCATCTGCCGGCCGGCTTCGCCCACCCCGAGCACGATCTGTCGGCGTACAAGATGGTCGTCGTCCCGCACCTCTACCTCCTCACCGACCAGGCGATCGACAACCTCGTCTCATACGTACGTCAAGGGGGCACCCTCGTCTGCGGCTTCTTCACCGGGGTCGCCGACGAGGACGACCGGGTGCGGCCCGGTGGCATGGACGCCCGGCTGCGCGCCCTGTTCGGCATCCGTACCGTGCAGGAGTGGTGGCCGCTGGAGCCGGAGGCGAGCGTCGACTGCGGGGTGTTCAGCGGCACGCTGTGGTCGGAGGAGCTGACCGCCGAGGACGACGCGGCGGTGGAGGCCCGCTACCGGGACGGTGAACTCGACGGGCTCCCCGCGGTGCTCCGCCGGGGCCGCGCCTGGTATGTCTCCACGCTCCCCGCACCGTCCGCCCTGCGCGACCTGCTCGCCCGGGCCGCGGCACACGCAGGCGCACGGCCTCCCCTCGCCGGGCTTCCCCGGGAAGTAGAGGCCGTGCGCCGCGGCGCCCTGCTGTTCCTCCTCCACCACGGCCGCGGCGAGGTGAGCGTCGCGGTGCCCGGACGCCACCGCGAACTGCTGACCGGCCGGGCTGTCGAGGAGACGATCACCCTCGGGCGGTACGGGGTGGCCGTCCTGGAGGAGGCCGTGCGGTCGGAGGCCGGCGATCAGAGGCCGGCGGTCTGAACCAGGCGGTTCGGGGAGGACTTGGTCACCGTGAGGATGTCCTTCACCGACTTGTCGATAATCCAGTTGTACACCTGGCCGGGGGTCGCCGACGGGTGGTGCGACTTGACGAGGGCGGCCACACCGGCGACGTGGGGACTGGCCATGGACGTGCCGTTCAGCGCCGTGCTCCCGCCGCCGAGCCTGGCCGAGACGATGGCGGCTCCGGGGGCGTAGGCGTCCAGGCAGGGGCCGTAGTTGGAGAAGCTGGTCTCCTGGTCCTGGTGTTCGGTGGCCCCCACGGTGAGCACCCGGTCGGCGCTCGCGGGCGAGACGCCGCACGCGTCGGCCGATTCATTGCCCGCGGCGACCACCGGCAGGACACCGCGGTCCGAGAGCGCGGTGGCGGCCGCGTTGAGGGCGTCGCTCCGCGGGCCGCCGAGGGAGCCGTTGAGGACCGCGGGCTGCCTGGCGTTCTTCGCCACCCAGTCCATGCCGGCGATCATCCCGGCGTACGAGCCCCTTCCGTCGCAGCCGAGGACGCGGACGCTGACCAGGCCCGCCTGCCGGGCCACTCCGAAGTTCGCCCCGGCGACGGTCCCCGAGACGTGCGTGCCGTGACCGTTGCAGTCCTGGCCGTTCCTGCCGTCGCCCATCGCGTCGAAGCCGGGCCTGGCACGGCCGCCGAACTCCGCGTGGCCGTAGTCGATGCCGGTGTCGAGGATGTACGCCGTGACGCCGGCACCGGTGCTGCCGACGTTGTACTGCTGGTTGAGCGGGAGGTAGGGCTGGTCGATGCGGTCGAGGCCCCAGCTGGCGGCCGGGATGCGGTCCGAGCGCTGCGGGTCGGCGGTGACCACCGCGTCCTGCTCGACGGCCGCCACGTCCGGAAGGCCGCGCACGGCCGCGAGCTGGGTCGCGTCGAGCTTGGCGGCGAAGCCGTTCAGCACGCGCTCGTACTCGTGGAGCGGGGTGACGCCGACCTGCCGGGTGACCTTGGTGGCCGTCGCGGCGGTGTCGGACCGCAGGGTGACGATGTAGTGGTCCGGGATGGGGGCCGACGTGGTGCGCAGTGGTGCGGGGGTGGAGCGCGCAGGCTCCTTCGGGCTCGGCTGGGCGGCCGCGGCCGGGACGGCGGCGAGGGGGAGCAGCAAGATCAGCGCCGCGCAAGCACAGCGGGCGGAGAGCCTCATTCAGTACTCCGATCGGGAGTGTGTGCCACAAGGGACTCCTGCAAGAGAAGCAGTCCGCGCCCACATCGGAACATCACCCTCAGGAGTGATGTGACCACTTGCGGTAGCGAATCGCGAACGCGCCCCCGTCGCGAAGAGCGCGGCTGCGAAGGCGAGAAGGATGCCTCGCCGGACGCGGGCGGGTCAGGCGGGGGCGCTTCCCGAGCTGGCCCGCACCGTCAGTCGGGGGGCGATCAGCGTGACGTCGTCCTCGGTCCGCCCCGCCAGCTTGGCGACGATCCGCTCCACGGCCCTGCGGCCCATCTCCTCGGCGGGGATGGAGACCGAGGTGAGCCGCACGGACGCGTGCAGGGCCACCTGGTCCGGGCACACCGCGATCACCGACACGTCCTCGGGCACCGCGCGGCCCTGCTGGCGCAGCAGACCGAGCAGCGGCTCCACGGCCGACTCGTTCTGGACGACGAGGCCCGTGGTGCCGGGGCGTTCGTCGAAGACCCGGGCGAGCGTGGCCGCCGTCGGCCCGTACCCCGCCTCGCAGGGTCGGTGCAGCAGCCGCACCCCCAGCTCGCGGGCCTTGCCGCGCAGCCCGTCCAGGGTGCGCTCGGCGAAGCCGGTGTGCCGTTCGTAGACGGCGGGGGCCTCGCCGATGACGGCGATGTCGCGGTGGCCGAGCCCGGCGAGGTGCTCCACGCAGAGCGCGCCCGTCGCCACGAAGTCGAGGTCCACGCAGGTGAGTTCAGCGGTGTCGGCGGGCAGACCGATGAGCACCGCGGGCCGCGTGCTCCCGCGAAGCAGCGGGAGCCGCTCGTCGTCCAGCTCGACGTCCATGAGGATCATGGCGTCGGCGAGGCCGCTGCCGGTGACGCGGCGCACGGCCGCGGGGCCCTCGTCGCCGGTCAGGAGGAGCACGTCGTAGCCGTGGGTGCGGGCCGTGGTGGCGACGGCGATGGCGATCTCCATCATCACCGGTACGTACATGTCGGTGCGCAACGGCATCATCAGGGCGATGACGTTGGACTTGCTGCTCGCCAGGGCGCGGGCGCCCGCGTTGGGGTGGTAGCCGAGCTGCTGGATGCTGCGTTCGACGCGCTCCCGGGTGCCGGTCGAGATCGACCGCTTGCCGCTGAGGACGTAGCTCACCGTGCTGGCCGAGACTCCGGCGTGCTTGGCGACCTCGGCGAGGGTGACCATGCGGCTCTCCTGGGTTGGGCGACGGGACGGTGACGGTGCGACCGACCCTAAGGGGGCGCCCTTGGCCTGTCCACACGTTGAGTCGAAGCGCTTCGACTCCGCTGAGCAGGGGCGGGGCGCCCCGCCGGGCGGCTATACCGCCGGGTGCGCGTTCTTCAGGAGCTCCTGGAACTGGGCCGAGAACCACTGGCCCGACAGCGGGGCGTCGGGCAGGGCGCCCGTCCTGTTGTAGTTGTTGCGGGCGTTCCCCTCATAGGTGGGGTCGCACATCCGGTCGAAGCCCTTGCCCTCGTCGTTCGGGATCTCCTTGCTGGAGCCGTCGGACTCACCCGGCGGCTTCATCCACACATAGGCGTCGATGCCGGGCTCCGGTGCGGCCTTCGGGCGTTCGCCGAGGCCCGCGCCGGACTGGTTGCACCAGTTGCCGAGGTGGATGCGGCGGTCGAAGCGGCCGCCGTTGACGTAGGAGTCGACGTCCGTCGCCGGGCCCGGCCGGGTGGGACGTGCCGTGCCGCCCCAGCCGTTGCGGGAGGTGTCGATGAGCATGCCGATGTCGGACCGGAAGCCGGTGGACACCAGCTGGTTGCGGAAGGCCTGGGCGAAGGACAGCTCGTCGGTGTAGCGGTTCCAGTCGACCCACTTCGACTCGCGGACCGAGCGGCCCCCGACGGTGTCGCCGATTCTGAAGTGGTCCTCCTTCAGCGCGCTGTAGTTGGCGGTGTTGGTGATGAAGCCGTGGACGTTGTCGACGGTGCTGCCCTCGGCGGTGGCGGCCTGCCGGAAGAGCTGCGCGGAGGCGGCGAAGTTGTCGTCCCAGCCGATCCAGCCGTGGTGGGCGGCGTCGACGTAGTTGTAGACGTTGGGGACGGCGCCGAGCTGCTTGAGGGCGTAGCCGACGCCCTTCACGTAGTTGCCGTTGGCCTTCATCACGTCGCAGTTGGGGGTCGCGGTGGGGCGGCCCGAGGTGTTGGTGACGAGGTTGGGCAGCGAGTCGATCTCGACGGTCGTCACGATGCGGAGGTTCGCGTACTTCGATTCGCCGAGGATTCTCGCGATCGGGTCGATGTAGTCCCGCTTGTAGCGGTCGATCTCGGTGGGGCCGAGTTCACCGTTGGAGGCGAGGGCCGCGCAGTCCCGGCCGGGCAGGTTGTAGATGACCAACTGCACGACTCCGGCGCGCTGTTGCAGGGCCGCGTCGAGGTGCTGGCGCAGCCCCATCTTGCCGTTGCCGCCCGCGATCGCGGCGATCCGGTCGAGCCAGACGCCGGTGGGCTGCTGGGAGACGGCGCTGCCGCCCGGCTCGGCGGCGGCCTTCTTCGACCACTCGGGGTTCACGTACACCTTGGCGCCCGCGTACGGGTTGTCGACGCGGGCGGCGGCCGCGGCCCCGCCGCTCTCGCCGGTCAGGGCGACGGCGGTGCCGCCGCTGACGGCGAGCAGGGTGGAGAGAGCGAGCAGGAGGGTGCGCGATCTCTGGTGGGTGCGTATGCGTGTGCGGCTCATGTGGGGTCCGGTGCCTCTCAGGTGTCGAGGGCGCGCAGATGGTCGCGCAGCCCGATGCCGAACGGGGTGGGTGTGCCGTCGTAGGAGCGGATCAGGGCCGGGCCCGATGAGCAGTCCCAGGCGTTCCAGGTCCAGCCGAGGTACGAGAGCGCGCGGTCGTCGAACCACTTCATGACGCGGTCGGTGAATCCGTGCGCGCAGGTGTTCTCGCCGACCTCGCCCGCGACGAGCGGGACGCGGGCGGCGACGGGGGCGAGGGTGCGGTCCCAACAGGCTTCGTCGGAGCAGGTGTTGAAGTTGTAGACATGCCAGGCAGCGGCGAGATTGCCGGCCGGGTCGTGGGGCGCGTGCCGCAGCCAGCCGCTGAGGTCGTTGGAGTACGCGATGCCTGCGGCCAGGACGAGGTTGCGGGCGCCCGTCTTGCGTACGGCGACCAGGAGGTCCTGCATCCCGGCGACCTCGTAGCCGATGCCGGGACAGGTGCCGCCGTCGCGCCAGCAGGTCCACGCCTGGGCGGTGGTGGGGGTCGCGCGGTCCGGGTAGGGCTCGTTGAAGAGGTCGAAGACGACCTCGGGGTCGTCCTTGTAGGCGGTCGCGACCGAGGTCCAGAACGCGGGGGTGTACGCGGCGTTGGGCATCGGCTTCTGGCAGCCGGCGTGCACGTCGTGGCAGCCGGCGGAGTTGCCGGTGTACTGGCCGTACGACCAGTGCAGTTCGAGGATCGGGGTCATGCCGTGGGCCTGGACGCGCCGCACGAGCGCGTCGATGGCGGAGCGGTAGTTCGCGCCCCGGTAGCGGGGGTCGATGTTGGCGGTGCCGAGCCAGCACTCCTCGTTGAGCGGGATGCGTACGGTGTTGGCGTTCCAGTCCGCGATGGCCTGCACGGAGGCGTCGTCGACGGGGCCGTCGAAGATGCCCCAGCCCTGGACGCAGGCGAACTCACCGCCGGAACGGTTGACTCCGAGGAGTCGGCGGGCGGTGCCCTGCTCGTCGACGAGGCGGTTGCCCTCGGCGTGCAGGACGGGCGGCGGCGCGGCCGCGGCGGGGAGCGCGGGTGCGACGGGGAGGGCGGACGCCGGTGTGGTGAGACCGCCGGCGACGAGCAGGACGGCCAGCACGGCGAGCGTGCGGAACAGCCGCCGGGAATGTCCCATGAGCGTCTCCTTGTCGGTCGGTAATCACAGGTGCCTGACGAGAAGTCACCGCGGGGAAGAGAAAAGGTTGCCGGGTTCCCCAAGAAACTTCCGCGCCTTCCCCGTCGAATGAATTCGACAACTCGATGCGCGCGAGCACCCTTGACAACCCCAAGTCACGGAAGGACTTTGGGAGCGCTCCCATCCCCCTTGGCAGATCCCGGGAAGGTCTCTGGAAGATCTCTGAAAGAAGGGCACCCGCATGCACTCTTTACCTGACCCGGCCGAATCCAGACAGGCCGTCAGCCGCCGTCGCGTACTGGCCATCGGCGCGGCAGCGGCCGCGATGCCGGTCCTCTCGACGCTCGACCCCGCAGCTCAGCAGGCCCACGCCGGGGAATCGTCGGCTGCGGCCACCCCGTACGAGCAGCGCTTCCTCGATCTCTACGGCAAGATCACAAATCCCGCGAACGGCTATTTCTCGCCGGAGGGCATTCCGTACCACTCCGTCGAGACGCTGATTGTCGAAGCCCCCGATCACGGGCATGAGACGACCTCGGAGGCGTACAGCTATCTGATATGGCTACAGGCCATGTACGGCAAGGTCACGGGCGACTGGAGCCGGTTCAACACGGCGTGGGAAACCATGGAGAAATTCATGATCCCCACGCGCGCGGACCAGCCGACGAACAGTTTCTACAATGCGTCGAAACCGGCTACGTACGCGCCCGAATGGGACGTTCCCGCCCAGTACCCGGCCCGCCTCGACCCGTCCGTCGCCGCCGGCGCCGACCCCCTCGCGGCCGAGCTGCGCGGCGCGTACGGCACCGACGACATCTACGGCATGCACTGGCTCCAAGACGTCGACAACACATACGGCCTCGGCGGCTCGGGCACCGCCCCGACGTACATCAACACCTTCCAGCGCGGCCCCCAGGAGTCGGTCTGGGAGACGGTCACGCAGCCGTGCCGCGACGACTTCGCCTACGGCGGCCGCAACGGCTACCTCGACCTCTTCACCGGCGACGCCTCGTACGCCAGGCAGTGGAAGTACACCAACGCGCCCGACGCCGACGCGCGCGCCGTGCAGGCCGCGTACTGGGCGCACAAGTGGGCCACCGCGCAGGGCAGGCAGGCGCAGGTCGCGGCGACCGTCGCGAAGGCCGCGAAGATGGGCGACTACCTGCGCTACGCGATGTTCGACAAGTACTTCAAGAAGGTCGGCGACTGCACGTCGCCCTCCGGCTGCGCGCCCGGCAGCGGCAAGAACAGCGCGCACTACCTCCTGTCCTGGTACTACGCGTGGGGCGGCGCCCTGGACACCTCGGCGGGCTGGGCCTGGCGCATCGGCTGCAGCCACAGCCACGGCGGCTACCAGAACCCCCTCGCCGCGCACGCCCTCTCCTCGTACGCGGCCCTGGCGCCCAAGTCGGCCACGGGCAAGGCGGACTGGGCGCAGAGCCTCAAGCGGCAGCTGGAGTTCTACCGCTGGCTGCAGTCCACCGAGGGCGCCATCGCGGGCGGCGCGACCAACAGCTGGCAGGGCCGCTACGCGACACCCCCGGCCGGCACGCCCACGTTCTACGGCATGTACTACGACGAGAAGCCCGTCTACCACGACCCGCCGTCGAACCAGTGGTTCGGCTTCCAGGCGTGGTCGATGGAGCGGGTCGCCGAGTACTACCACCAGACGGGCGCGGCGGACGCCAAGGCCGTCCTCGACAAGTGGGTGAACTGGGCGCTGGCGCACACGACCGTCAACGCGGACGGGACGTACCTCTTCCCCTCGACGCTCGGCTGGTCCGGGAAGCCGGACACCTGGAACCCGTCCCGTCCGGGGGCCAACGCGGGACTGCACGTCTCGGTCGTGGACCGCACCAACGACGTGGGCGTCGCGGGCGCCTACGCGCGCACGCTCGTCTACTACGCGGCCAGGTCCGGCCACGCCCGGGCCAAGGCGACCGCCAAGGCGCTGCTCGACGGCATGTGGACGCACCACCAGGACGCCCGGGGTGTCGCGGTGGCGGAGAAGCGGGCCGACTACAACCGCTTCGACGACGCGGTGTACGTGCCGGGCGGCTGGAACGGCACCATGCCGAACGGCGACCCGGTCAACTCCTCGTCGACCTTCCTCTCCATCCGCTCCTTCTACAAGAAGGACCCCGACTGGTCGAAGGTGCAGGCGTATCTGGCGGGCGGCAACGCGCCCACCTTCACGTACCACCGGTTCTGGGCGCAGGTGGATGTCGCGCTGGCCATCGGCGCGTACGCGGAGCTCCTGGAGCCCTGATCCCCGGGGCCGCCCCTGTCTTCCCCGTCCGACGTGCGAAGGGACCCTCCACCATGCCTGCTGTGCCCCGCGCGCACAGAGCGCGCGTACTTCCCGCTCTCCTCGGTCTGCTCGGCGGACTGCTCGTCGGCGGTCCGGTGGCGACCGCCGACGACCACGCCCCGGCTGCCGCGGCGGCCGAGACGTACGACTGGAAGAACGTGCGCGTCGACGGGGGCGGCTTCGTCCCCGGCATCGTCTTCAACCGCTCCGAACGCGATCTCGCCTACGCCCGCACGGACATCGGCGGCGCCTACCGCTGGCAGGAGTCCGCCAGGTCCTGGAAGCCGCTGCTCGACTCGGTCGGCTGGGACGACTGGGGCCACACCGGCGTGGTGAGCCTCGCGTCCGACTCCGTCGACCCGGACCGGGTGTACGCGGCGGTGGGCACGTACACGAACGACTGGGATCCGGGCAACGGCGCCGTGCTGCGCTCCGCCGACCGGGGCGAGACCTGGCGCAAGGCCGACCTGCCGTTCAAGCTGGGCGGGAACATGCCGGGCCGTGGCATGGGCGAGCGCCTGGCCGTCGACCCGCACGACAACGACGTGCTCTATCTGGGGGCGCCCAGCGGCAAGGGGCTGTGGCGCTCCACGGACGCGGGCGCCACCTGGAGGCAGGTGACGAACTTCCCCAACCCCGGCAACTTCCAGCAGGACCCGAGCGACACGAGCGGCTACAACTCCGACAACCAGGGCATCGTCTGGGTCACGTTCGACGAGTCGACGGGGTCGGGCGACACGAGGACACAGACGCTTTATGTGGGCGTCGCCGACAAGGACAACTCCGTCTACAAGTCGACGGACGGCGGAGCCAGTTGGACGCGTGTCGCCGGCCAGCCGACCGGTCTGCTCGCCCACAAGGGCGTCCTCGACGCGGAGAACGGCTATCTCTACCTCGCGTACAGCGACCGGGCCGGCCCCTACGACGGCGGCAAGGGACAGGTCTGGCGGTACGCGACGAGGACCGGCGAGTGGAAGAACATCAGCCCGGTCGCGGAGTCCGACACGCACTACGGCTTCAGCGGGCTGACCGTCGACCGGCAGCACCCGGGCACCGTCATGGTCACCGGCTACAGCTCCTGGTGGCCCGACACGCAGATCTTCCGCACCAAGGACAGCGGCGCCAACTGGACGTCGGCGTGGGGCTACTCCTCGTACCCGACGCGCGAGAACCGCTACACCATGGACATCTCCTCCGTCCCCTGGCTGTCCTGGGGCGCGAACCCGTCGCCGCCCGAGCAGACCCCGAAGCTCGGATGGATGACGGAGGCCCTGGAGATCGACCCGTTCGACTCGGACCGGATGATGTACGGCACGGGCGCCACGGTCTACGGCACGGAGGACCTCACCAAGTGGGACGCCGCGGGCGGCAAGTTCACCATCACGCCCATGGTGAAGGGCCTGGAGGAGACCGCCGTCAACGACCTCGCCGCTCCCCCGTCCGGGGCGCCGCTGCTCAGCGCGCTCGGCGACATCGGCGGCTTCCGCCACACGGACGTCACCAAGGTGCCACCGCTGATGTACACATCCCCGAACTTCACGTCCACGACGAGCCTCGACTACGCCGCGGCCAAGCCGAACACGGTGGTACGGTCCGGCAACGCCGACGCGGCGCCCCGCGTGGCCTTCTCCACGGACAACGGCGCCACCTGGACGGGCGGGCAGGAGCCTTCGGGCGTCACGGGCGGCGGCACCGTCGCCGCGGCGGCCGACGGGAGCCGCTTCGTGTGGAGCCCGGAGGGCGCGGGCGTGCACACCGCCTCCGGCCCGGGGTCGTCGTGGACGGCCGCCAAGGGCATCCCGCAGGGCGCGGTGGTCGAGGCGGACCGGGTCGACCCGAAGAGGTTCTACGGCTTCAAGTCCGGTGTGTTCTACGTCAGTTCGGACGGCGGCAGCACCTTCACCGCGAAGGCGTCGGCGGGCCTGCCCACCGAGGGGCCCGTGAAGTTCCAGGCCGTACCCGGCAAGAAGGGTGACATCTGGCTCGCGGGCGGCAAGGCGGGCGGCACCTACGGCCTGTGGCACTCCACGAACGGCGGTACGAGCTTCACCAAGGTCGGCGGCGTCCAGGAGGCCGACACCATCGGCTTCGGCAAGGCGGCGCCCGGCGCCTCGTACCAGACGCTCTACACCAGCGCGAAGATCGGCGGCGTGCGCGGCATCTTCCGCTCCACGGACGCGGGCGCGAGCTGGGTGCGCGTCAACGACGCGCGGCATCAGTGGGGTTGGACGGGGGCCGCCATCACCGGCGACCCGAAGATCTACGGCCGGGTGTACGTGGCGACGAACGGCCGCGGCATCGTCTATGGCGACACCGCGGCCCGGTAGCCGTACGGGCCGGTGGGTTCAGGGAGTGGCGACCGTGGGACGTGGCGCGGTCGCCATTCCGTTTCCTATGAAGAAGCTCGGGTGCGGGGGCTGGTTGTAGGCCGTATTTTGCCAGGCCAGCGCCGTGCGGTACTGGGTGTCCTGAAGGAGGGTCGTGATCCGGGTGTTCGTCTGGTGTGGGGTCGAGTAGATCCGCAGGGCGCGATTGTCGGAGGTGCGCCAGACGACTTCCTCACGCCAGTCGCCGAGGATGTCGCCGGAGAGCGCGGGCGTCGCCTTCGTACCGTTGTTGGCGGAGACGGACGCGCCGGTCAGCAGGCGGGTCTCGCCGCCGGTGCCGTACTTGTCGACACGCGTGCCGTCGAGCAGTTCGCGGGTGGTGTCGCCGTCCCACCAGCTCAGGAAGTTGACGCTGGACGGCTCGCGCCCGACCGAGGCGCCGGAGGGCGAGCGCAGGGTGGTGTCGGACGCGGACCAGGACTCCGCGCCCGGGGAGCCCGCGTGGACGTCGGCGGAGACACCGCGGCCGTTGTCGACGCCCGACGCGGTCCGCCACAGGATCTGTCCGGTGCGGGCGTCTGCCATCCAGGAGCCCGGCTTGGAGCTGTCCTCGGACACCTTGAAGTATTCGAGTCCGGCGCGGGACGGGTCGAGATCGCCGACATGACCGGCGTCGCCGTGTCCGAGCTTCGTCGTCCACAGCCCGTGGCCGTTGTCGTCGACGGTCATGGCGCCGTAGACGATCTCGTCCTTGCCGTCCTTGTCGACGTCCGCGACGGACAAGCTGTGGTTGCCCTGCCCGTCGTACCCTTTGCCCGTATTGGTCGAGGAGTCCGTGTCGAAGGTCCAGCGGCGTGTGAACCGGCCGTCGCGCCAGTCCCAGGCGGCGATGACGCTGCGCGTGTAGTAGCCGCGCGCCATGATCAGGGACGGCCGTGAGCCGTCCAGGTAGGCGGTCGCCGCGAGGAAGCGGTCCACGCGGTTTCCGTAACCGTCGCCCCAGGAGGCGACGTTGCCGCGCGCCGGGACGTAGTCGACGCTCTGCATGGCGGCGCCGGTCCGGCCGTCGAACATGGTCAGGAACTCGGGCCCTGCGAGCACGTACCCGCTCGCGTCGCGGTGGTCGGCCGACGCGCTGCCGATCGTCCTGCCGGTGCCGTCGACGGTGCCGTCCGCGGTCTTCATGGCCACCTCGGCCCTGCCGTCGCCGTCGTAGTCGTACACCTGGAACTGCGTGTAGTGCGCGCCCGAGCGGATGTTGCGCCCCAGGTCGACGCGCCAGAGCCGGGTGCCGTCCAGCTTGATGCCGTCGATGACGGTGTTGCCGGTGACGCCGGCCTGCGCGTTGTCCTTGGCGTTGGTGGGCTGCCACTTCAGTACGAAGTCGAGCGCGCCGTCGCCGTCCAGGTCGCCGACGGACGCGTCGTTCGCCTCGTACGTGTAGCCGGAACCGCCCGCGGGCGGGCTGATCGGCACGTCCTTGTACCCGCCGCGGAACTGGACGGCGTGCACCGAGTCGCCCCGCTCGACGCCGCCCACGACGGCGCGGACGGTGTAGTCGGCCGAGTCGGGCGCCCCGGAGTGGAAGTAGTTCGTCGAACCGGTGACGGGCGACGCGTTGACCTTCGTACCGCCCCGGTAGACATTGAAGGCGACATCCGTCGGGTCGGCGGCGAGCCAGCGCCAACTGACCAGGTTGCCGCCGCCGTTGTGGACGCTGACGACGCCGCGGTCGAGCCGCTCGGCCTGCCGGGCGGCCGGTGCGGCGGACGCCGTCGACGACGCCCCGGGCAGCGCGACGAGCCCGGCGGCGGCGACCGCCCCGGCTGCGGCGGCGGCGAACGCCAGGCGCGTCGTCCTGCGTCTGCGGTGATGAAGCGGGTTGCGCACGGGGGCCTCCCGGGAGGGGTGGGTGCTGCGGGACTTACCCCGTCAGTCGCCGCGGTCCGCCCGGGAGTTGCCGCCCGGCCCTCTTCCTACGCGTACGGCCTCCAGTCGCCCAGGTACTTCTCGCGCGTGGCCGACGCGGCTTCCGGCGGGGTGAGTTGAGGTCGCTGGGCCGGGTCGGTGACGGCGGCGCCTGGGCCGGTGTTGCGGTACTCGGCGAAGCGCTGGTTCTGCCACGGGTGGCCCGACGCCATGGTGCCGTAGGGCGCATCCGCGTCGATGCCCGCGCCGAGCCGCGAGTCGCGCACGGTCAGCATCGGCTTCGCGCTCCGGTCGGACGACGGGACCCAGGGGCGGGCCAGCTTGTAGTACGCGTCCGGGGCTCCGCTCGTGACGCGGGACCTCACCACGAGGTACCCGCGCGGATTGGCGAGCGCGGTGCTCGGCGCGAACACGAAGCCGAACGGCGCGCCCGACAGGTCGGTCCGGTGCAGCGTGTGGAACCGGCAGCCGTCGAAGACCGCCGTGGCCCGCCCGAAGACGAAGTCGACGTCACCTTCGGCACAGCAGTCGCGGAAGTACTGCCGGGCGAAGGCGGTGAGCGCCCTCGTGTCGGCGTACAGCGTGTCCTGGTGGCCGAGGAAACGGCAGCGGAAGAACGCCGAGCGGTCCCCCGTCGCCTTGAGCGCGACCGCCTGCGTCCCGGAGACGATCTCGGGGTGCTCGGCCCGCAGCCAGTCGTTGGCGAACGTCACGTCGCGCGCGGTGAACCCGTCGGCCTCCACGGTGACGGTCGCCGAACCGGACGTGCCGTACGTGCCGCCGCCGTCCGGCCGGGGCGTGCCGGCCGCGTTGTCGTACACGATGACGACGTCGCGCGGGTCGCCGCTCGCTCCGACGAGAGTGAGGCCGGTGTGCCCGGCGGCGACCTTCACGACTTCTCTGTACGTCCCCGGGGCGACGACGACCGTCCAGCCGGGGCCGCCCACCGCGTCCACGGCGGCCTGGACGCGGGTGAAGTCGCCGGTGCCGGGGCGCGGGTGAACGTAGAGGGTCCGGGCCACCAGCCGGGCGGCGGGCGAGCCGTAGCGGCCGAAGGGGCGGCCGCGGGATGCGGTGGCCGAGGCGGGCGGCGCCAGGACGGACGCGCCAAGAGCGAGCGCGGCGCCGGTGCCCGCGGCGAGCAGGGAGCGGCGGGTGAGAGGGGTGTGCGGGTGGGGCGAGGGCATGGAGATGCTCCTTCGCGGTGCGGCTCGGTCGAATCGGGTGGCTGGGGTGTCGACTGTGGCCCGGGGGGTCAGCGGAGCTTGTCCGCGCCCGCTCCGTGCGTCACCACGTGCGGCACCGCGCGCGGGTGGTCGACGTGGGTGCGCAGGCGCGGGGTCCATCCCGCGCCGGACTGGAGCGTCTCCTCGGGGAACTCCGCGTTGTGGGCGGCGATCAGGTCGGCGCGCTTGCCGTTCACGTAGTTGTGGTCGGCGGTGACGGGCGCCTCCTTCCACTTCTTCAGGATGCGCCCGGTACCGACTCCGCCCGGCAGGGTGAACGCGTTGAACTCGCCGACGAGTTGGGACTCGGCGCCGATACCGAAGGAGTACTGGTAGCCGTCGCGCGGGACGACGAAGTGGTTGTTGTAGGCGTCGACCTTGCCGAAGCGCACGCGCGGGGCGCGCTCGACGATGTTCCGGAAGAGGTTGTGGTGGAGCGTGACGCGGAGTCTGCCGCGGTCGGTGGCGCCCGCGCTGTCACTGTTGCCGATCATGAGCGTTTTGTCGTGGTCGGCGAAGACGTTCCAGGAGACGGTGACGAGGTCGGCGCCCCGTACGACGTCCAGCTCGCCGTCGTGCCGCTGGTAGAGCTCTCCGTAGTAGGAGGGCAGCGAGCTGTCGGGGTGGGCGCCGTCGGTGAAGGTGTTGTGGTCCAGCCAGACGTGCGTGGAGCCGTACACCACCGCGCTGTCGTACTCCGAGTTCCAGGCGCCCCGCGCGCCGTCCGTGGGGTCCCACTGCGGGAAGCAGTCGAGGGGGCTCTCCAGCGTGAGGTCGCGGACGATCACGTTGTCCGCGTCCTTGATCTGGAGGCTGCCGCCCACGACCCCGGCGTTCGCGCCGACACCCACGACGGTTGTGTCGGAGGGGATGTACGCCTTGACGGCCGCGGCCTGCCGGGCCGCCGAGGCCGCGCGCAGGTCCTCCTGCTCGCCGCTGACCGGCCGGTCCCTGCCCCACACGGCGGGGTCGTACGCGGCGAGGTACTTGTTGAAGTCGTACCCCTCCGCCTCGAACGCCGCGCAGCCGCCCGCCCCCGTGGCGTCCAGCGTCCCCTTGACCTTGATGATCCGGGGCCCGTCGCCGCCCGCGGCGAGCGCGGCCCTGAACTCGGCCCAGGTGGTGACCGTGTGGGTGCGGGCGGCGCCCGCGCCCGCGCCGCCGGTGGTGCCGCCGTCGGCGGACGCCCAGCCGTCACGTGCGGGGAGGGTGTCGCGGGCGGGTGCCGGGTGCGCCGCCGCTGCGGCGGGGACGGCGAGGACCGCGACGGTGAGGGTGAGGGCCGTGCAGCCCGCGAGCAGGGTGGAGCGGACGAGCAGGGTGGAACGGACACGCGTCGTCATGGTCTCTCCTCCGTCGGCCAGGTGATCCAGGTCTCCGGGACCGCGTCGTCGAGGCGGCGCACATCGCCCGGGGCGAGCACCCTGCGGTGCAGCAGCTCCGCCGCGACGAGGCGGGCCACGGCGATCGCGCCGGGCGGGTTGAAGTGGGTGTTGTCCTGTTCGGACGCGGTCCAGTTGAAGTACCGCTTGGTCTCCTCGGCACCGAGCTTGTCCCACAGCGCGAGGGACAGCGCCTGGATGTCGAGGAGCGCGGCCCCCTCGTCGGCGGCCAGCGCCCGCATCGCGTCCGGGTAGTCGCCGTGGGTGGGCACGGCGGTGCCGCCCTCGTCGAAGCGCCGGCGTTCCACGGAGGTGAGCAGCACGGGGCGCGCGCCACGCGCCCGCGCCCCGGCGACGTACTGACGCAGGTACTCCTGGTAGGTCGTCCACGGCTCGGTGTACCGGACGGGGTCCTCGTGCTTCGCGTCGTTGTGGCCGAACTGGATCAGGAGGAGGTCGCCGGGGCCGATCCTGTCGAGGATCGCGGTGAGGCGGCCCTCGTCGACGAAGCTCTTCGAACTCCGGCCGTTCACCGCGTGGTTGGCGACCGGCAGGGCGGGGCGCAGGAAGAACGGCAGGGCCATGCCCCAGCCCGTCTCGGGGGCGGCGGGCCGGTACTTCTGTGCGGCGGTGGAGTCGCCCGCGATGTACAGGGTGCGCCGGCCGGGGCCCGCGGCGGTCACTGGTGCTCCTTCTTCCACTCGGCCTGCGCCTCGTTGAGCTGCTCGGCGAGCGAGTCGAGGAAGTCCTTGGCGGACATCTTGCCGAGCAGGACCTTCTGGAAGTTCGGCTCGTTCTCGGCCTTGCTGATGGTGTTCCAGTCGGGCAGGTGGTACGGCAGCTGCACGATCTTGAGGGAGCCGTCGTTGAGGGCTTCGGCGGCGAGCTTGGTGGGCTCGGACTTCTTCACCCAGGAGTCCTTGGCGGCCTCGGTGTTGGCGGGGATGGCGCCCGCCGACTCGTTCCACTTGCTGTTGGACTTGTGCGAGGCGGCGAACTCGATGAACTTCCAGGCGGCCTTCTTCTTCTTGCTCGACTTGAAGAGGCCGAGCCCGTCGACGGGGTTGGACACCTGGACGCGTACGCCCGCGTCCGTCGTGGGGTTGGGCAGGCCCCGGAACTTGTCCTCGCCGAGCGCCTTCACGTGGTCCTGGTAGGAGCCGAGGTTGTGGCTGAGCATGCCGATCTGGCCGCTGTCCCACTGGGCCACCATCTTGGTGAAGTCGTTGTTGAGGTCGGCGGAGGGCGTGGCCTTCTTGTAGAGGGCGGCGTACTTCTTCAGCGCGGCCACGTTCTTGGGGTCGTTGACGGTCGTCTCGTCGCCGTCCCAGAAGTCGCCGATGCCGGACTGCCCGTACATCGCGTCGAGGGCCTGCGCGATGGAGCCCTCGCCGCCGCGGATGGTGTAGCCGAAGCGGTTGTTGTCCCTGTCGGTGAGCTTCTCGGCTGCTTCGTAGAACTTGTTCCAGGTGGTGGGCGCGTCCAGGCCCGCGGCCTTGAAGAGGTCGGTGCGGTAGTACAGGACGCCGTTGCTCGCGGACGTCGGGACGGTGTACAGCTCGACGCCGCCGCCCGCCGAGCGGACGCTGTCGACCATCGCCGACGTCAGTCTGCCCTCCAGCGTGCTCTTCTCGACGCGCTTGTCCAGCGGTTCGAGGGCGTCCTGCGCCGCGATCCCGGCGAGCATCGCGGCGCCGACGCCGCCGACGTCGGGGAGGCCGCCGCCCTGGATGGCGGTGTCGTACTTGGACTGGACGTTCTCGGCGGGCACCCCGACGTACTTGACGTCGATGTCGGGGTTCTCCTTCTCGAAGTCCTCGATGATCTCCATCCAGATGTCCTGGCGGACGGCGGTGTTGTTGTCCCAAAAGACGATCTCTCCCTTGCCGCTGCCCTCGCCGCCCTTGTCCCCCGCCGCTCCGCTGCCGTCGTCACCGCAGGCGGTGGCGGTCAGGGCGAGGGCGGTGGTCAGGGCGAGGGCGGCGGTGGTGCGGCGTCCGGCGTGCGCGTTCATGCTCATGGTCCTCATCGGCTCTCTTCTTGGGTTGCGTTTCGGTGAGTGATCCGGAAGTGCGTGAACAGGGCCGTGCCCGTCGGCCCCTCGCCCGCGGGCGCCGCCGCGAACAGGCCGAGCAGTGCGCCGACCCAGCGCCAGGGCGTCGCGGCGAAGACCGGCCCGTCCGTGGGCCGGAAGCCGTCGCCGGTGTCGGCGTGGAAGCGGCAGCGGGCGCCGTCGGTGATCTCGACGCGCAGCCGGGCCGTGCCGTTCGGTGCCGGGCGCGGCGGCGCGGCGTCCCGCTCCGCCTCCGCGCCCGCTTCGGCGAACCGGTGCACGAGCCGGGCCGTCCCGTCCTCGCCCCGCTCCAGGCCGACCCAGGAGTACGCGTCGCCGAGCACCGCCAACCCGGCGCGGGCGCCCGGCGCTTCGGCGTCCAGGCGCAGCTCGACCTCGACGGTGCAGGGCCTCAGGGGCAGGCGCTGGGTGAGCGTGTGCGGCAGGGCGCGTACGTCGTCGGCGCGCGCGGTGCGGACGCAGGCGAGGCGCAGCCCGTCCCCGGAGTGCGAAGTGGCCCATCCGGTGCGGGGGTTGGCGGTCCACTGCCACTGGAGGCCGTGCCGCCCGCCGGGGAAGTCGTCGTTGGTGGCCGGGGCGGACGGGGGCTGCGGCGGCAGATCGGGTTTCCGGTGTACGTCGACGGGGGCGCCGTCGTTCCCGAGCACCGGCCAGCCGTCGGCGCCCCACCGCATGGGCTGGAGGTGGACGACGCGGCCGTACGCGCCGCGCTGCTGGAAGTGCAGGAACCAGTCCTCGCCGGTGGCGGTACGCACCCAGCCGCCCTGGTGCGGCCCGTTGACGGGGGTTTCGCCCTGCTGGAGGACGATCCGCCGCTCGTAGGGCCCGTGGAAGCTCCGAGCCCTGAACGCGCCCTGCCAGCCGGTCGCCACGCCTCCCGCCGGGGCGAGGATCCAGAACCAGCCGTCGTGCCGGTACAGCTTCGGCCCCTCGATGGTGAACCAGCCGGGGATACGGTCGCCGTCGACGAGCACCTGCCCCTCGTCGAGCAGTTCGCGTCCGTCCGGGCTCATCCGGTGGCCGGTGAGCCGGTTCTTCACGCCGGAACGCGACTTGGCCCAGGCGTGCACGAGATACGCGGAGCCGCTCTCCTCGTCCCACAGGGGGCAGGGATCGATGAGCCCCTTGCCGGCCTTGAGGAGGTGGGGCCGACTCCAAGGCCCGCGTATCCGCGGGGCGTTCACTTGATGGACACCGTGATCGGGATCCCCCCAGAAGATCCAGAAGCGCCCGTCGTGGTGGCGCAGGGACGGCGCCCACACCCCGCAGTCGTGCCGGGGCGCGGCAAAGGCCTCGGCCGGTTCAAGACGGTCCAGGGCGTGGCCGATCAGCGTCCAGTTGACGAGGTCGCGGGAGTGCAGCAGCGGCAGACCGGGGGCCCGGCCGAAGCTGGACGCGGTGAGATAGAAGTCGTCCCCGACCCGC
Organism: Streptomyces sp. NPDC003379; assembly: GCF_053589195.1. NCBI lineage: Bacteria > Bacillati > Actinomycetota > Actinomycetes > Kitasatosporales > Streptomycetaceae > Streptomyces > Streptomyces sp. NPDC003379. The sequence goes on from NZ_JBSFRK010000004.1 coordinate 140,828, forward strand.
AACACGTCCGGGTCGGACCAGTCGGCGGCGAGAACGGGATTGCGGTAGGTACCGTCGCCGAGGTCGACGGTGGGCCGGGCACCGGAGGGGGTGGGCACGGCATCGGCGGCCGACGCCGGGAGAGCGCGGGCCCGTGCGGCCGAACCACCACCCGACACGCCCGGAGCCCCGGCCGACGGCAAGGCCGACGCCGCCCGAACCTCGGCACTGGCCGTGGCAGCCACCTGCCCAACCCCGCCCGACACAGCCCCACCACCGCCCGACGGGGAGGCCGACGCCGCCCGAACCTCGGCACTGGCCGTGGCAGCCACCTGCCCAACCCCGCCCGACACAGCCCCACCACCGCCCGACGGGGAGGCCGACTCCGCCCGAACCCCGGCACTGGCCGTGGCAGCCACCTGCCCAACCCCGCCCGACACAGCCCCACCACCGCCCGACGCCTCCGCCCCGGCCGACGGCAAGGCCGACGCCGTCCGGGCATCGGTGGCAGTCCCCCGCCGGGCACCGCCGGATCTCTCGGCCGCACTCACGCCGTCACCGCCTTGCGGATCAGCGCCGCCGCCCCGGGGCGGTCCAGGGTGCCGTCGGCCACGACGGTGACGACGCGGCGTACGAGGGTGTCGTGCGGGGCGAGGGGCAGGCGGGCGGTGGAGGCCAGGGAGGAGCCGACGCCCGGGTACTCGGCGGCGCGTACGAACCACGGGTCGCGGCGCGTCTGTGCCGTGGCCCCGGCGAACACCAGCGTCCAGCCGTCGCCGGCCAGCGCCAGCCACTCCGCGCGGGCGGCGTGCGCGGCCTCCTCGCCCTCGGCCTCGGCGGTGAAGACCCGCGGGGGCGCCGCCGCCTTGGGGGCGCGCCAGAAGAAGCCGCCGTACGCGGCGCCGGGGCGGCCGTTGGTCGCCGGACTGCCGATCGTCAGCTCGGCGCCGGTCGCGTTGGTGAGCGAGAAGGTGAGGTCCAACGCCCATGCCGCGTCGGTGAGTTCGACGGCCGCTACGGTGCGCCGCTCGCGCAGCAGCACGTCGCCGTCCGCCGCCCAGGCGATCTCCTGGACGAAGCCGTCGGGGTCGTGCAGCTTGAAGCTCTGGTGGTGCTGGACTCCGTGGTTGTCCAGCTCCATCGGCCCCTGGTCGCGTACGAAGGTCCGCCCGCCCCAGAAGTTGCGTCCCGCCACGTCGGGCACCGCGACACCGGCCCCGAGGTGGTGCGGGTGGTCGTCGGGGCTCAGTTCGGTGACGGCCGTCCCGCAGAGCGTGGTGACGGGGTGCAGATAGGGGCGGGGCGACATGCTCCGGTCCAGTTCGGGCCGGACGACATAGCGGGCGACCGCGCGTCCCGCGCAGCGCAGCACATGGGAGCCGGGTGGGTGGTGCGGGGATGTGTTCATGACGTACTCACCTCGTTGTGAATGTCGCCGTGGGGAAGTCCGGGTGGGCGGCGGGCCCAGGAGGCGCCCAGTTCGGAGTAGAGGCAGAGCGTGTCGGCGGCGACCGCGATCAGGCCGTCGATGCCCTGCACGACCCGGCGGCCGGCGCTCCCGCCGGGCTCCGGGCGCCACGCTTCGGCGGGCAGCGCGACCGGGTCGGGCGCGAGCCGCACCGCCTCGACGACCCGCATGAACGCGCCGGTGGCGGCGGGCGGCACAAGGAGTTCGGCGCGGCCCATGAGGTGCTCGACCAGGTTCTCCAGGAGGTCGGTCCTGCCGTACAGGGCGGGTGCGCCCGCTGTCTCCGAGACCCCGGCGACCCCCGTGGCCCCCGCGGCACCGCGCCGCACCTGCACGCGGTCCTGCTTGTACCAGAAGGTGACGCGCCCCTCCGTGCCGTGCACCACGACGTACGGCTCCTGCGCCGCCTCCGCGCAGAGCGTCGCGGCGACGGTCACCCGGCCGCCGCCCGCCGTGGACACACGTACGCACGACGTGTCGTCGGACTCGATGGCGTTGGCGCGGAAGAGCTCGGTCTCCACGGCCTTGACGTCCTCGGCGGCCGTGCTGCCCGCCAGGGCGAGGGCGGTGGCGACGGCGTGCGCGAGGGGGTTGGTCAGGACGCCGTCGACCACGTCCACGCCGTCGAGGCGGCGGTGCCCGGCCCAGGGCGCCCGCCGGAAGTAGGCCTCGTCCCGCACCCACGCACCGGCCCCGCCCACGCCGGTCACCTCGCCGATCGCCCCCTCTGCGACGATCCTGCGGATGGCCGGGACGGCGTGCGAGCCGAGCGACTGGAAGCCGATCTGGACGGCGGTCCCGGCCGCTTCCGCCCCGTCGGCCATCCGCCGGAACTCCGCGTAGGAGGGGGCCGGGGGCTTCTCCAGGAGCAGGTGGACGCCGCGCCGCGCGGCGGCCAGCGCCAGTTCGGTGTGGGTCGGGATGGGCGTGCAGACGACGGCGACGGCGGCGCCGGTCGAGTCGAGGAGCCCGGCGAAGTCGTCGGACTGCTCGACCGCGCCGCCGAGGCCGACGAGTTCCTCGCCCACCAGCGGCTTCAGCTCGCAGACGCCCGCCAGGCGGACCAGACCGAGCCCTTGGAGGCGGCGGATGTTCTCCAGGTGCCAGCGGCCGTGCCCGCGGGCCCCCGCGAGGACGACGGGCAGCGGGAGGCGAAGGTCCCGGGCCGGGGCGCTCATCCCTTCACCGCCCCGGCGCTGAACCCGGTGACCAGCCACTTCTGGATGAACGCGAAGACGATGACGACGGGCACCGCGGCGACGACACCACCGGCGGCGAGCGCGCCGAGGTCGACGCTGTCGGCGCCCATCAGCGTGGCCAGACCCACCGGGATCGTCTGCTTGCCCTGGTCGCTGAGGAACATCAGGGCGAAGAGGAAGTGGTTCCAGCTGTGCACGAAGGCGAAGGAGCCGACCGCGATCAGGCCGGGCCGCAGCATCGGCAGGACGACGGCGCAGAACGCGCGGAAGCGTCCGCAGCCGTCGACCCAGGCGGCCTCCTCCAGGACGTAGGGCACGTTCCTGATGAAGCCGCTGATGAGGATCATCGACAGGGGCAGCTGGAAGACGGTCTCGGCGATGACGACGCTGGCCAGCGAGTTGATCATCCGCAGCTCGGCGAAGATCTCGAAGAGCGGTACGAGCATCAGCGCGCCCGGGATGAACTGCGAGCAGAGCAGCGCCAGCATGAAGGCGCGCTTGATCCGGAAGTCGAAGCGGGCCAGCGCGTAGCCGCCCGCGAGGGCGACGAGCGTGGTCATCACCATGGAGACGACACCGACGAGCAGGCTGTTCTGGAAGAACGTGGCGAAGCTGCGCTCGGTCCACACCTTGTCGAAGTGCTCGAAGGTGACGGGCCACGGCACGAGCGAGGTGGAGCCGGTGGGGCGGACCGCGAAGAGCAGGATCCAGTAGAAGGGGATGAGGGTGAAGAGCAGGTACAGCCCGAGGGGTGTGTAGATCTGCCAGCGGGGCGTCCGCCCGATGGTGGTCTCCCGGGCCTTGGTGGTCTCCCGGGCCTTGCGCGGAGCGGTGAGCGTGGCGGTCATTTGTCCTGGCCCCCGAACTTGCTGAGCCGCAGATAGAGCAGCGAGCAGAAGAGAAGGATCACGAAGGCGATGGCGGTCAGCGCGGACGCGTAGCCGAAGTCGTGCGAGTCCACGGCGATGGACGCGATGCGCAGCGGCAGCGTCGTCGTCTCGCCGGCCGGACCGCCGCCGGTGAGGGTGTAGAGCAGGTCGACGTTGTTGAACTCCCAGACCGCGCGCAGCAGCGTGGAGAGGATGATCGCGTCCTTCAGGTGCGGCAGCGTGATGTGGAAGAACTGCCGCCAGCGGCTCGCGCCGTCCACCTCGGCCGCCTCGTAGAGGTCCTTGGAGACGGACTGGAGGTCGGCGAGGATGAGGATCGCGAAGAAGGGGACGCCGCGCCAGAGTTCGGCGACGACGACGGCGGGGAAGACCGTGCCGGTGTCGGAGAGCCAGGACGTTCCGTACGAGCCGATGCCGACGTCGGCGAGGTAACGCGTGATGCCCGTCTGGGAGTTGAAGATCAGCAGCCAGATGGTCGAGGTGAGGACGCCGGAGACGGCCCACGGCGAGAAGACCAGGGCGCGGGCCATCGCGCGCCCCACGAAGGTCTGGTTGACGAGCAGCGCGAGCGCGAGCCCGAGCAGCAGTTGCAGCACGATCTCGACGGCCACCCACTGGAGGCTGAAGCCGAGGGTGGTCCAGAACTGCGGGTCGTCGGTGAAGGCGGTGACGAAGTTGTCGAGGCCCGCGAAGCCGTTCCGCCACGGCTTGGTGGGGTTGTAGTGCCGCAGGCTGTAGTAGAAGACGCTGACCACCGGATACGCGATGAAGCCGAGCATCAGCAGGGCGGCGGGGGCGATCAGCAGATACGGGAGGCGGCGCGGGGTCGCCCCGACCCGCCGCCGCTTGTGCCGCCTCGCCTTGTCGGGCGGCGGCTGCGCGGTGCTTGGCGGTGGCTTCGCCACGGCTGCGGCCTGGGCCATGACACTTCTCCGATCGTGGATGTGCGGGTGAAGCGCTTTCCGCACGGTGTTCGAGATTTCAGACATAGGGGGGCGGGGCGGGACGGGGCGGGAAGGGTCAGCCCGCGTACGGGTCCGGCACCGTGCCCGGCCTCGCGAGGAACGCGAAGTCGCAGCCCGTGTCGGCCTGCGTGATCTGCTCGCTGTAGAGCGCCCCGTACCCGCGCTCGTACCGGGCGGGCGGCGGCGTCCACTCGCCCCTCCGCCGCTCCAACTCGGCGTCGTTCACTTCGAGTTGGAGCCTGCGCCCCGCGACATCCAGGGTGACGGGATCCCCGTCGCGGACGAGCGCGAGCGGCCCGCCGACATACGACTCGGGTGCGACGTGCAGCACACACGCGCCGTACGACGTACCGCTCATCCGCGCGTCGGAGATCCGCACCATGTCCCGCACGCCCTGCTTGAGCAGGTAGTCGGGGATGGGGAGCATCCCGTACTCGGGCATGCCGGGCCCGCCCTTGGGGCCCGCGCCGCGCAGGACGAGGACGTGGTCGGGCGTGATGCCGAGGGCCGGGTCGTGGATGGTGCGCTGCATCGTGCGGTAGTCGTCGAACACCACGGCGGGCCCGGTGTGCTGGAGCAGCCTCGGCTCGGCGGCGATGTGCTTGATGACGGCGCCGTCCGGGCAGAGGTTGCCGCGCAGGACGGCGACGCCGCCTTCCGCGGCGACCGGGTTGTCGCGGGCGCGGATCACGTCCGCGTCGTGCACCTGAGCCCCGGCGAGCTGCTCGCGCAGGGTGTCGTGGGCGACGGTGGGGCGGTCCAGGTGCAGCAGGTCGGTGATCCGCGACAGGAAACCGGGGAGCCCGCCGGCGAAGTGGAAGTCCTCCATCAGATACCGCTCGCCGCCCGGCCTGACGTTGGCGAGCACGGGAACGGTGCGGGCGATCCGGTCGAAGTCGTCGAGGGTGAGTTTGACCCCGGCGCGCCCGGCCATCGCGATGAGGTGGATGACGGCGTTGGTGGAGCCGCCGAGTCCGAGCACCGTGGTGACGGCGTCCTCGAAGGCGTCGGGGGTGAGGATCCGGGACAGCCTGCGGTCCTCGCGTACGAGGTCGACGATCCGCAGTCCCGACGCCGCCGCCATCCTGTCGTGCCCGGAGTCGACCGCCGGGACGGACGAGGCGCCGGGCACGGTGACGCCGAGCGCCTCCGCCGCCGCGGTGAGCGTCGACGCGGTGCCCATGGTCATGCAGTGGCCCGGCGAGCGCGCGAGGCCGCTCTCCAGTTCGGTCAGCTCGCAGTCGCCGATGAGCCCGGCGCGGTGGTCGTCCCAGTACTTCCACATGTCGGTGCCGGAGCCGAGCCTCTCGCCGCGCCAGTGTCCGGGCAGCATGGGCCCGGCCGGCACGAACACGGCGGGCAGGTCGACGCTGGCGGCGCCCATGAGCAGCGCGGGTGTCGTCTTGTCGCAGCCGCCGAGCAGCACGGCGCCGTCCACCGGGTAGGAGCGGAGCAGCTCCTCGGTCTCCATGGCGAGGAGGTTGCGGTAGAGCATCGGGGTCGGCTTCTGGAAGGTCTCGCTGAGCGTCGAGACCGGGAACTCCAGGGGGAAGCCGCCCGCCTGCCAGACGCCCCGCTTGACGGCCTGGGCGCGGTCGCGCAGGTGGGAGTGGCAGGGGTTGATGTCGGACCAGGTGTTGAGGACCGCGATGACGGGCTTGCCCAGGTGTTCCTCGGGGAGGTAGCCGAGCTGGCGGGTGCGGGCGCGGTGGCTGAAGGACCGCAGCCCCGAGGAGACGCCGTCACCGAACCACTGGCCGCTGCGCAGCTCCCGCCGCGCGCCCTCCGCCGGTCCGCGGCTCATATGGACCACCCCTCGACGATCGCCGCCACCTCGGCGCGCCCCGCGTCGGGCAGGAGACTGCTCGGGGCGCGTACGTCGCGGCGGCACAGGCCGAGCACGGCCAGGGCCTCCTTGACGACCGTGACGTTGTGCGCGGAGCCGTCGGCCGCGCGCAGCTCCTCGAAGCGGCGGATCTGCTCCCACACCTTCATCGCCTCGGGGTGGTCACCGACTCGAAGCGCTTCGATCATGCGCAGGGAGAGGCCCGGCGCGACGTTCACGAGCCCCGAGGTGAAGCCGGTGGCGCCCGCCGAGAAGTACGAGGGCGCGTACGGCTCGGCGAGCCCGGCGACCCACATGAAGCGGTCGAGGCCCGCGTCGCGCGCGAACCCGGCGAAGCGCGCCGCGTCCGGCACCGCGTACTTCACGCCGATGACGTTCGGACAGGCGTCGGCCAGCTCGGCGAGGCGCGCGCCGGGCAGGCCCGCGTCCCGCAGATAGGGGACGACGCCCAGCTCCGGCACCGCCTCGGCGATCGCCCGGTGGTAGGCGACCCATCCGGCGTCGGAGACGTACGGATGGACGGGCTGATGGACCATCACCATGCTCGCCCCGTGCTCCCCGGCGTGCCGGGCGGCGGCGACGGCGGTCGGCACGTCGTGGCCCACACCGGCCAGGACGGTGGCCCGCCCGGCCGCCTCCGCGACAGTCGACTCGACCACGTCACGCCGCTCTTGGGGCGACAGGGCGTAGAACTCGCCGGTGTTGCCGTTCGGCGTCAGGGTCCGCACGCCGCCGTCCAACAGCCGCCGCAGGATCACCCGGTGCGCCGCGCGGTCGATGCCGCCGTCCTCGGTGAAGGGCGTCACAGGGATCGCCACCACGTCGGCGAGTGCGGTGCGCTGCGTCTCGAACACCGCATGCGTCTCGAACGTCACTGAAGTTCCCCTTCCCCGGGAAAGGCACGCCGTACGAACGACTCGATGTGGTCATGCAGGGCCCGCGCCGCCCCGTCCTGGTCACCGGTGAGGGCGAGCCGCAGGATCCGCTCGTGCTCGGTGGCCTCGCGGGCCCACGACGGGTCGGCGGCCCACGCCACGGCGGAGACCAGCGCGGCCTGGTCCCGCACCCCGTCGAGCAGCCGCCCGAGCAGCGGGTTGCCGCAGTCGACGTACAGGGCGCGGTGGAACTCCCGGTTGGCCAGCGAGCGTTCGGCCGCGTCCTCGGCGGCGTCCGCCCGTACGAGGGCGTCGCGCGCGGCTTCGAGCGGGGCGCCTCGCAGCACGGTGCGGCGCAGCGCCTCGGGCTCAAGCAGCAGCCGCACGTCGTAGACCTCGCGCGCCATGGCGGCGTCCACGGTGCGTACGGTGGCGCCCTTGTACTGGCTCATCTCGACGAGTCCGGTGCCCGCGAGCGTCTTCAGGGCCTCCCGTACGGGCGTCTTGGACACGCCGTACTCGCGGGCGAGCTCCGTCTCGATCAGGGGCTGGCCCGGACTCAACGCGCCGGTCAGGATGCGGTGTTTGATCGATTCGAGCACGAACTGCGTGCGCGACGGGATCGGGACCGGGGGCGGCGCCGAGGCCGGGGTCGGGGTCGGGACGGACGTCATGGGCACCCTCAGATCTCACATATCGCGTCTCATATATGACGTACGAAGTACGACGCGTTGAAGCTAAGAGGGTGCCCGGAGTTCGTCAATGCTTCTGACAAAAGAAGCGCGACGGATTCCTCAGCGGTGCCCGAACATCCGGGCGGCGGTCAGCAGTTGCCGGTCGTACCCGAACAGCGCCTGGTTCTCCCACGCGTTGCCGGACGCCGGATCGGCGGGGTCCCAGCCGCTGCCGTCGACCGCGGTCCAGGCCGGCTCCCAGTACACGACGCCGAGCCCGCGGCCGCCGGGGACGGCCTCCACGACGTTCATGACGTCCCGCAGGTTCGCGGCCTGCCCGGCAGGCGTGGCGGGGTAGCCCGCGGCGAGCTGGTCGGTCCTCGCGACGTTGTTCTCCAGGTCGTCGCCGTTGGCCAGCGTGTGCGCGTAGGCGGTCTCGGCGACCAGGACGGGCTTGCGGTAACGGGCCGCCGTGTCATCGAGGTTGACCTGCAGTTCGTTGAGCGGGCCGTGCCAGTAGCCGTAGTAGGACAGGGCGATGATGTCGAAGGGCACGCCGTGGGAGACGGCCCGGTCGAACCACCAGCGCGTGCCCGCGTTGTCGCCGCCCTTGGCGAGGTGCAGGGCGACCTGGGTGCCCGACGAGACGGCCTTGGCGGCCTGGGCGCCGGACTTCAACAGGCCCGCGAGTTGCGGCCAATTGTCGGTGGAGCCCTCGGGCCAGAGCATGCCCGCGTTCAGTTCGTTGCCGATCTGCACCATGTCGGCGGTGGTGCCCTGTGCCTTCAGGGCGCTCAGGACGTCGTACGTATGGTCGTACACGTCCTTTGTCAACTGGCCGTAGCCGTGCGACGCCCAGGCGGCGGGCTTGTACTGCTTGCCGGGGTCGGCCCAGCTGTCGGAGTAGTGGAAGTCGATCAGCAGCTTCATGCCGCGCGCCTTGGCCCGCTCGGCGACGGCGAGGACCTTCGCCTTGCCGTTGTAGCCGTCGGCGGGGTCCACCCACACCTTCAGGCGGGCGTAGTTCATGCCCGCCGCACCCAGGATCGCCAGCGCGTCACCGCTCGCGCCGTCGGCGTAGCGGTACGTCGCCCCGTGCGCCTCGTTCTTGGCGAGCGTCGAGACGTCACCGCCCTTGACCGCGAGCCCCGTCGATCCGGGGGCGAGGGTGACGTCGTCGAAGTTGGCCCACTCCCCCGCGTGCGCGTCACAGACAAGGCGGACGGTGCAGGCTCCGCCGGTGACCCGCACGGACGTGACGAGGCGGATCCACGCGCCGTTCGGCGTCGGCGGCAGGTCGGTGCGCTGCTCGGAGGCGCCGCTCTTGAGGGCGAGGTAGGCGGCGTTCTGCCCGCCGCTGGAGCGGACCCAGGCCGTCAGCGTGTACGTGCCGTCCGCGAGACCCGTGAGGTACTGGTACGTCTCGACCTTGTACGCCGATGACGCCCAGTGGGAGAGGCGCAGACCGCCGCTGCGGCCACCCGCCTCGGTGAAGGCGGCGCCGGTGTCGCCGTACGCGGACCAGCCCGTGAGTCCACCCTCGAATCCCCCGTTGGCCAGGGCGCTCGCGGCTCGGGCGCCCTGAGCGGGCAGAGCCAGGGTGGCGGCGCCCCCGAGAGCGGCGGCCAGAACGGCTCTGCGGGTCGTGGCGGTAGTGGTGGCGGTGGCCGTGGTGCGTGTTCCGTTGTTGCCGTGCATCGTCGATGTCCCTTCGACTTCGCGGTACATGGAAAGGTGTTGTGGCGCGGTAGGTACAGCGGCGCCGTGCGAAGGCCGGGCACGGCGCAGCCGCGTTCCGGCAGGCGGTCCCCCACGGACCACGACCGGAGCCGATACCCGGCCGCCAGTCCCAACGGGTTGCGGCCGGAGCCAATCCCCGGCCGCCAGCCCCGACGGGTTGCAGCCGGAGCCGATGTCCGGCCGACAGCCCGCATGGACCACGACCGGAGCCAATACCCGGCCGCCGCCAGCCCCCACGGACCACGACCGGAGTCGATACCCGGCCGCCAGCCCCCATGGACCACGACCGGAGCCAACCCCCGGACGACAGCCCCAACGGGTGGCGGCCAGAGCCAATACCCGGCCACCAGCCCCCACGGACCACGACCGGAGCCAACCCCCGGACGACAGCCCCAACGGCCTGCGACCGGAAACGAGATGACGTAGCGTCAGTCGTCCAGACGCACGACCCGCACCGCGCCCGCCGGAACGGCCAGGCGGCCCGCGACTCGCTCCCCTCCGAGCAGCTCGCTGCCGGCCCCCGTCAGCGGCACCTTCGCCTCGTCACCGGTGTGGTTGATCGCGAAGAGGTACGTGCCGCTTTCGCCCGCGCGCGTCACCACCTCCACATCGCGCGGGAGTTCGGGCCGCGGTGCGAGCCCGGCGTCCGCGCAGGCGGCGGCGAGGATGGCGTCCAGGTCGTGCGCCGAGAGCCGCGTCGAGACGTACCAGGCGGCGCCTCCGCCGAGCCCGTGCCGGGTGACGGCGGGCTGCCCGGCGGTCAGTCCGTCGGCGTACGTCCACACCGGCTCGGCGCCGCGCGGCACCACGGACTCCGTCCACACATCACCGGTCAGCTCGGCGCCGCCTGGCCCGGTGATCCGCGTCCGCTGCCCCTGGAGCAGCGGCGAGAACTCCTCGACGGTCAGGCCGAGCACGTCCCGCAGGGCACCCGGGTAGGGGCCGGGGTGCACGGCGTCGTGCTCGTCGACGATCCCGGAGAAGTAGGAGACGACGAGCGTGCCGCCGCCCTCGACGTACGCCCGGAGGTTCCGCGCGGTCGCCTCCGTGGCGAGGTACAGCGCGGGCACGACGACAAGGGGATAGGCCGACAAGTCGGCCTCGGGGTGGGCGAAGTCGACGGTGAGGTGACGGTCGTACAGCGCCTCGTAGAAGCTGTCGGCGCGCTCGCGGGCGTCGTGGTCCTCGCTGGGCCGCCACTCCAGGGCCTGCGCCCACCAGGAGTGCCAGTCCCACAGCATGGCGGCGTCGGCGACGGTACGGGTGCCGCGCAGCTCGCCCAGCGCGTCGATGTCGGAGCCGAGCCGCACCACCTCGCGCCACAGCCGCGAGTCCGTGCCCGCGTGCGGCAGCATCGCCGAGTGGAACTTCTCCGCGCCGCGCCGTGACTGCCGCCACTGGAAGAACATGGCCCCGTCCGAGCCGCGCGCGACGTGCGCGAGGGAGTTGCGGGCCATCTCCCCCGGCGCCTTCGCGGGATTGCGGGGCTGCCAGTTGACGCCGCCGGCGGCGTGCTCCATGAGCAGCCAGGGCGCGCCGCCCGCCACGGAGCGCGTCAGGTCGGCGGCCATGGCGAGGTTGACGTGCGTACGGCGGCCGTCGGTGATCAGGTAGTGGTCGTTGGAGACGAGGTCGACCTCGCGGCCCCAGGCCCAGTAGTCGACGGAGTCGCACTGGCTGAGGGCCGTCATGAAGTTGGTGGTGACGGGGGCGCCGGGCGCGAGGCGGTGCAGGATGTCGCGTTCGCGTACGAAGTTCTCGCGCATCGTCGCGTCGGCGAAGCGCCGGTAGTCGAGGGCCTGTGCGGGGTTGCCGACGGTGGGTGTGGCGCGCGGCGGGTTGATCTGCCCGAAGTCGGCGTAGCGCTGGCCCCAGAAGGCGGTGCCCCAGGCTTCGTTGACGGCGTCGACCGTCTTGTACGTGCTCTCCAGCCAGCGGCGGAAATGGGCGGCGCAGTTGTCGCAGTAGCAGGCGGAGACGGGCACCCCGTACTCGTTGTGCACGTGCCACAGGGCGAGGGCGGGATGGTCCGCGTACCGGATGGCGAGGCGGGTGGTGATGTCGGCGGCGGCCTCGCGGTAGGCGGGGCTGCTGTGGCAGATGGCGCCGCGTGAGCCGAACTCGTACCGGACGCCTTCGGCGGTGACGGGCAGCGCGTCGGGGTGTTCGCGGTAGAACCAGGCGGGCGGCGCCACCGTCGGCGTACCGAGGTCGACGCGGATGCCGTGTTCGTGGAGGAGGTCGATCAGGCGGTCGAGCCACCCGAAGTCGTGGGCGCCGGGGGCGGGTTCGAGGAGCGCCCAGGAGAAGATCCCGACGCTCACCATCGTGACGCCCGCCTCGCGCATCAGCCGGACGTCCTCGCGCCAGACGGTTTCCGGCCACTGCTCCGGGTTGTAGTCCCCGCCGAAGGCGAGGCGGGCGAGGCCCTTGGGGGCGTGGTCCGGCATGGATCTCTCCCGGGAAATCGATCATTTGGGAACGTGCACACACACATTCGGCGGCGTCGGCCCAACATAACCGCACGGCAACAACCATTGACAAGTGTCCTGGATGTTTCTCTACTGTGAACGCTCACAGAAGCATGGCAGGCACCCGCAGCAGGCGGGGGCCCAGCTCAGGGGAGAAAGATCCATGCCGCAGAACACGCCACGCCGCTCCGCCGCAGCCCGGACCGCGGTCGCGGCCGCCCTCACCGTCGCGCTCGGCGCCACCACGCTCACCGCCTGCGGATCGTCCGACGACGCCGGGTCCGAGTCGAGCGGCCCGGTCTCACTGACGTACTGGTCGTGGGCGCCCGGCATGGACAAGGTCGCCGACCTCTGGAACAAGGGCCCGGGAAGGAAGGACCGGATCGAGGTCACCGTCAAGAAGCAGGCGTCCGGTGACACCCTGGTCACCAAGATCCTCACCGCCCACAAGGCCCACAAGGCGCCCGACCTCGTGCAGGCCGAGTACCAGGCCCTGCCCACCCTCGTCAGCAACGACGCCCTCGCGGACATATCCGGCGAGGTCGGCGACGCGGAGGCGGAGTTCGCGAAGGGCGTCTGGCAGCAGACCACGCTCGGCACGGACGCCGTGTACGCGGTGCCGCAGGACGCCGGGCCGATGATGTTCTACTACCGCGCCGACCTGTTCAAGAAGTACGACCTCAAGGTCCCGAAGACCTGGGACGAGTTCGCCGAGACCGCGCGGGCGCTGAAGAAGAAGGCCCCGGAGAAGGACCTCACCACGTTCTCCGCCAATGACTCCGGGCTCTTCGCGGGCCTCGCCCAGCAGGCCGGCGCCAAGTGGTGGACCACCGAGGGCCAGAAGTGGAAGGTCGGTATCGACGACCCGGCGACGCGCAAGGTCGCCGACTTCTGGGGCGGCCTCGTCAAGGAGGGCGCCATCGACAACCAGCCGATGTACACGCCGTCCTGGAACAAGGCGCTCAACACCGGCAAGCAGATCGCCTGGGTCAGCGCCGTGTGGGCACCCGGCACCCTCACCACCGCCGCGCCCGACACCAAGGGCAAGTGGGCGATGGCCCCGCTCCCCCAGTGGGACTCGGGCAAGGCCGTGACCGGCAGCTGGGGCGGCTCCTCCACCGCCGTCACCACGGACTCGAAGCACAAGGACGCCGCGGCGAAGTTCGCGACCTGGCTCAACACCGACCCGAAGGCGCTCGCCGCGCTCGTCAAGGAGGGCGGCGTCTACCCCGCCGCCACCGACGCCCAGACCGGCGGCGCGCTCGCCGAGGCCCCGGCCTACTTCGCCAACCAGCCCGACTTCTACACCCGGGCCGCCGACATCGCGAAGACCACCGCCCCCGGCGCCTGGGGCCCGAACGTGAACGTGGCCTACACCACCTTCAAGGACGCCTTCGGCTCGGCCGCCAAGAACAAGTCGGACTTCGGCGCCGCCCTGAGGACCATGCGGGACGAGACCGTCGCGGACCTGAAGAAGCAGGGCTTCGAGGTCGCCCGGTGACGACGCCGACGCGACGGAGGTCGTACGGAGTGAAGGCGTCTCGGCGAGGGTCGTACGGGACGAAGGCGCCTCGCCGGAAGTCGTACGGAGTGAAGGGCGCCCCGTACGGCTTCCTCCTCCCCGCGGGCCTCCTCTTCGCCCTCTTCTTCGCCCTGCCCATCGGCTACGCGCTCTGGCTCAGCCTCCACAAGGTCCAGGTCTCCGGCCTCGGCCTCGGCAAGAACGCCCGGAGCGAGGTGTGGGCGGGCGTGGAGAACTACACCGCCGCGCTCACCGACTCCGAACTCCTGGACGGCGCGCTGCGCGTCCTCGGCTACGGCGCGATCGTCATCCCCGTGATGCTCGGCCTGGCGCTGCTCTTCGCCCTGATGCTGGACAGCGAGCGGGTGCGGCTCACGTCCTTCACCCGGCTCGCGATCTTCCTGCCGTACGCCGTGCCCGGCGTCGTCGCCGCGCTGCTGTGGGGCTTCCTGTACCTGCCGGACGTCAGCCCCTTCTACTTCGTCCTCGACAAGCTGGGGCTGCCGCAGCCGGACCTGCTCGACGGCGGGCCGCTCTACCTCGCGCTCTCCAACATCGCGGTCTGGGGCGGCACCGGCTTCAACATGATCGTCATCTACACCTCGCTGCGGGCCATCCCGGCCGAGGTGTTCGAGGCGGCGAAGCTGGACGGCTGCTCGCCGCTGCAGACCGCGCTCCGCATCAAGATCCCGATGGTGGCGCCGTCGCTGGTGCTCACGTTCTTCTTCTCGATCATCGCGACGCTCCAGGTGTTCAGCGAGCCGACCACGCTCAAGCCGCTCACCAACTCCGTGCCGACGACCTGGAGTCCGCTGATGAAGGTGTACCAGGACGCCTTCGGCAAGGGCGACATCCACTCGGCCGCGGCCACCGCCGTACTCATCGCCGTGGTCACGCTCGTCCTGTCCTTCGGCTTCCTGCGCGTCGCCAACTCCCGCACCAAGCAAGGGGAAGCACGATGAGTTCTCTTGTGCTCGACAAGAGCCGCAGGTCCGCGCCGGCCGCGGGCACCACCCCGGGAACCGCCCAGGGCCCGCCCGCGCCCCGCCGCGTCGCCCTCGTGCCGACCGCCGCGCTGCTGCTCGGTGCCCTGTACTGCCTGCTGCCCGTCGCCTGGGTGGTGATCGCCTCGACCAAGTCGGGCAGCGAGCTCTTCTCCACCTTCACCTTCCTGCCCGGCACAGGCTTCACGCGGAACATCGCCGACCTCAGCGCCTACCGCGACGGCGTCTACTGGCGGTGGATGGCCAACTCCGCCCTCTACGCGGGCCTCGGCGCCCTGCTCTCCACGGCCGTCTCGGCCCTCGGCGGTTACGCCCTGGCGGTCTACCGCTTCCGCGGTCGCGAGAGCATCTTCAACGTGCTGCTCGCCGGGGTCCTGATGCCCCCGGTCATCCTCGCCGTCCCGCAGTACCTACTGCTCGCGAAGGCGGACCTCACCGACTCGTACGCGTCGGTCCTGCTGCCGCTGATCCTCTCCCCGTACGGCGTGTACCTCGCGCGGATCTACGCCGCCGCGGCCGTGCCCGGCGACGTGGTCGAGGCGGGGCGGATGGACGGCGCGGGCGAGTGGCGGATCTTCACGCGGATCGCGCTGCCGATGATGGTGCCGGGCCTGGTGACGGTCTTCCTGTTCCAGTTCGTCGCCGTCTGGAACAACTTCCTGCTCCCGTACATCATGCTCAGCGACGACGAGAAGTTCCCCATCACGCTCGGCCTGTTCACCCTCCTCGAACAGGGCTCCAACACCCCGGCGCTCTACACCCTCGTCATCACGGGCGCGCTGCTCGCCGTCGTCCCGCTGATCGGACTGTTCCTCGTGGTCCAGCGCTTCTGGAGCCTCGACCTGCTGTCGGGCGCCGTAAAGTCATGACCATGAGCAGCAAGCCGGAGCAGCGCCGCAAGGCGCCGACCATCCATGACGTGGCGCGTGAGGCGGGCGTCTCACGCGGCACCGTCTCGCGCGTGCTCAACGGCGGGCACTACGTCAGCCCCTCCGCGCAGGAGGCGGTCAACTCCGCCATCCGCAAGACGGGTTACGTCGTCAACCGCCACGCCCGCTCCCTCATCACGGGCCGCTCGGACTCCGTCGGCTTCCTGCTCACCGAGCCGCAGGAGCGCTTCTTCGAGGACCCGAACTTCAACGTCCTGCTGCGCGGCTGCACCCAGGCGCTCGCCGCGCACGACATCCCGCTGCTCCTGATGATCGCGGGCACCGAGGACGAGCGGCGCCGCATAACGCGCTACATCACCGCGGGCCACGTCGACGGTGTCCTGCTCGTCTCCAGCCACTCCGGCGACCCGGTCGCCGCCCGGCTGCGCGAGGCGGGCGTGCCCCTCGTGGCCTGCGGGAAGCCGCTCGGACAGGCGTCGAAGGTGGCGTACGTGGCCGCCGACGACCGGGACGGAGCGCGCGACATGGTCCGCCACCTCCTCTCCCTCGGACGCCGCAGGATCGGCATGATCACGGGCCCGCTCGACACCCCGGGCGGCACGGAACGCCTCGCCGGGTACCGGGAGGTGCTCGCCGATGCCGGTGTCGCGGCCGACGACAGTCTCGTGGTGTCCGGCGACTACAGCCGGGCCAGCGGCGAGTCGGGCGCCGCCGGACTCCTCGTACGCGCACCGGATCTGGACGCCCTGTTCGTCGCCTCCGACCTGATGGCGCAGGGCGCGGTCGCGGCTCTGCAGCGGGCCGGGCGCCGGGTGCCCGAGGACATCGCCGTCGGCGGCTTCGACGACTCGTCGGCGGCGCTCGGCGCGCACCCGGAGCTGACCACGATCCGCCAGCCCTGGGACCGGATCAGCGCGGAGATGGTCCGGGTCCTGCTCGCCCAGATCGGCGGCGAGGACCCGGCTGCGGTGATCCTGCCGACGGAGCTGGTGCGGCGCGGGTCGGCCTGACCCGCCCCCGGAGCCCGCGGCCGACGTCAGCCGCTCGTGAGGACGACGAGCTGCTGGGTCGCCCGCGTCATCGCGACATAGCGGTCGACCGCTCCTTCGACCCCCTCCCCGTACGCCTCCGGGTCCACGAGGACGACCAGGTCGAATTCGAGCCCCTTCGACAGCTCGGGGGTCAGCGACCGGACGCGGGGCGTCTCCCGGAACGTGGGGTCGCCGATGACGCAGGCGATCCCGTCGGTGTGCGCGGCGAGCCAGGCGTCGAGGATCGGCTCCAGGTCGGAGGCGGGTCCGTGGACGACGGGGATGCCGCTGTCGCGGACGGAGGTCGGCACGTTGGCGTCCGGGACCGCGGCCCGGATGGCCGGCTCGGCTTCCGCCATGACCTCCGCCGGGGTGCGGTAGTTGACGCTCAGGGAGGTCACGTCGATCCGGTCGAGCCCGACCCGCTCAAGACGCTCCTGCCACGACTCGGTGAACCCGTGCCTGGCCTGCGCGCGGTCACCGACGACGGTGAAGCTCCGGGACGGGCAGCGCAGCAGCAGCATCTGCCACTCGGCGTCGGTCAGTTCCTGGGCCTCGTCGACGATGATGTGCGCGAAGGGGCCGGCGAGCAGGTCCGGTTCGGCACTCGGCAGCGCGCTCTCGTCGATCAGGCTGTCCTGGAGGTCCCGCCCGTGCAGCATGCCCAGCGCGCCTTCGCTCTCGTCGATCTCGACGTTCTGCAGCAGGCTGTCCATGACGTCGGCGCGGCGCGCGCGTTCGGCGGCGACGGCGGCCTCCTGCCGCTGCTTGCGCGACGACGCCTCCGCGTCGCCGAGCCGCTGCCGCGCCGCGTCCAGGAGCGGCAGGTCGGAGACCGTCCAGGGCTGTGCTTCCGTGCGCTGGAGCCTGCGGACGTCGTCGACGCCGAGCCAGGGGGCGCACTTGCGCAGATAGGCGGGGACCGACCACAGGTCCGAGACGAGTTCGCCCGCGTCGAGCATGGGCCACGCGCGGTTGAGGGTGCCGATCAGCTCGCGGTCCTGGAGCAGCGACCTGCGTAGCAGGTGGGGCGGGGCGTCGCTGTCGTCCTTGTCCATCAGGATGGTGAGCAGCTCCTCCAGGATCTGGTCGCGGGCCTCGTTGTGCGGGGTGCCCGGTTCCACCGCTTCGAACGCCGCCGCCCAGTCGTCGGCGCTCAGCCGGATGTCGGACCAGTGGCTGGAGACGGTCATCCCCTTGGTGGGCGGCTCCTCGTAGATGCCGACGGCCGGATCGATCGCCTTCACCATCTCCGTGGACGCCTTCAGCGCGGCCACGCGCGGGTCGCTCTCGACCGCCGCCCCCGCGCCCTCGGTGACGAGGTCACGCAGGACGCAGGTCTGCACGCCCTCCTCGCCGAGGCTGGGCAGCACGTCGGCGACGTAGGCCAGGTAGGGCCGGCTCGGACCGACGAAGAGCACACCGCCCCGACGGTGGCCGAGACGGGGGTCGGAGTAGAGGAGGTGGGCGGCGCGGTGCAGGGCGACGACGGTCTTGCCGGTGCCGGGGCCGCCGTCGACGACGAGGGTGCCGCGGGAGCCCGCCCGGATGATGGCGTCCTGGTCGGCCTGGATGGTGGCGAGCACGTCCCGCATCCGGCTGGAGCGGCTGGAGCCCAGGCTGGCGACGAAGGCGGACTGGTCGTCGAGCGCGGCGTGCCCTTCGAGCCCGTCGGCGGTGAACACCTCGTCCCAGTAGTCGCTGATCCGGCCGCGGGTCCAGCGGTACCTGCGGCGGCTCACCAGGCCCATGGGCTTGGCGTGGGTGGCCGCGAAGAACGGCTCGGCCGCGGGGGAACGCCAGTCGACGAGCAGCCGACGGCCCTCACTGTCGGTGAGGCCGAGCCGTCCGATGTACACCGGCTCGGAGCCGTCCGCGCCGACGATGCGCCCGAGGCACAGATCGAGGCCGAAGCGGCGCAAGGCGCGCAGGCGGCCGGTCAGCCGGTGGATCTCCAGATCCCGGTCCATCGCCTCACGGCCGATGCCGCCGGGCGCCCTGCGCGCGGCCGCAAGCCGGTCGGACAGTTCCGTGATCGTCTCCTCAAGGCTCGCCTCGATGGCGGCGAAGTGCCGCTCGTCGCCGGCGATCAGCGCCGGGGCGGCCTTCGGGGCGAGGCGGTCGGGAAGATCGAACGCGCCGGCGCCGGGTGGAGCCGTCCGCGCCTCGGCGCCGGGTGGAGCCGTCCGCGGCACGGGCCCCACCTCCGGCTCCACGTCGCCGCACGTCCCGTCAATCGGCAAAAGCGAATGCATTGAGCAAATCCCCCGTTTCCTCAGGTTCTGGCCTTGGGCCGCGATTTTGCCCCACCGGAGGGGCCTTGCCGCAAGCCCCCCAGTGCGCTATAAGTTGAGAGTGGCAAGAGGTGGGGTTCCCTCCTGCCCTCATCGCCCCTGGAGCGTGCGCCGCTGGAGATCCGCGGCCTGCCGGGGTCCCCGGCGCGACAATGTCGGCCGCCCCGCGCATACAACGCCGCCGAATGGGTAACTGACCCTCCCCCAAGGGGTGTTGGGCGCGGAGACGGCGCTCGCCCACGACGGGGATCTTCGGAGGGGACGGGGGACCCGATGTCCGAACTGCTCAATGCGGCTGATCAGATCGTGCCGTATGTGGCCTCGACCGGAGTCGCCGTGATCGCGACCGCTCAGGCCGACTTCGCCCAGAACACGCTCGACCGGGGAAAGAAGCTGGTGCGCGCGCTGCTGCACCGGGGCGAGGATGACGTACCGCCCGACGAGCAGGAACAGGTCGCGGCGCTGCGGAACCTCTCCCGTCCGGCCGTGGAAGAACTCGTCGTGGCGATCGACGCCTGGCTGTCCACGGGGGACCTGACTCAGAACTCCCTGCGCCACCACGTCGAAGAGGCGGCAAGGGCGCGAGGCGGAGAGCGCGGAGAGCACAACTCCGGGACGGGCCACGGAACGTACGCCATCGGCGTCGGCAAGTTGGAGGGCGGCCTGACCATCAACCACCGCCCCACCGAGGGCCCATGAGCCCACGCCGCGAAGAGGCCGCACCGGAGCCGGAGGACGCCGCGGCGCCCAGGGCATCGAACACCGCTCGGGCAGAGGGCCGCAACTGGGCCGTGGCCGCGGGCCAGGTCGTGGGTGACCTCATCGTCAATCTCGTCATCGGCGGCGAGGGCCACTGGAAGAACTTCTGGAACTCTCTGCCCTTCTGTCTCTTCGTCGCGGCGGCGGCCACCGCATGGCTGCGCGCCCCCGAGGGCCCGCTCCACCAGTTCACGCCGGTCATCATCCTGTTGAGCCTGTCGTTCACCGCGTCCTTCATGCGTCTCCTGGGCCTGGACGTCCGCTGGCCCAAGCGCGACCGCGCGCAGAAGCCGCCGGCGTCCGCCCTGGCGTTGCGCGCCTGCGTCTTCGCGGTCTTCTTGATCTGCGCGGTGGCCGGAGCGGTGCGGGCGGACCTCCTGCGCCGGGACGGCGAAGTGGACGTCACCGGACAGGTCGAGATCCGGCCCACCGCCAAGAGTTCCCAGCACACACTGAGCCTGTCCGACGTTCCCCACCGCAGCAATCTGCGGCTGACCGTACGGGTGGAGGACGCCCGGCCCGGCTGGCAGAGCTGTACCCCGGAGACCTGGCTCACCCTGGTGCTGAGCGGCGGGGACACGCCCGGATTCGAGCACATCCGCCCGATGCGCCCCGTCGACATACCGCTGGGCGGATCACGCACCGACATCATGCTGACCATCACCGTCCACACCCCCCGGGGTTGCAGCATGAACGTTTCGGCGGCCGAAGCCGTACTTCATGAGTGAGGGGAAGGCATGCGCCCGAGAAAGCCGATGACTTGGAGGGTGACAGCGGTCGTCGCGGCGGCGATGGCGAGCCTGGTAACGGCGGCCCTGGTGGTGACCGCGAGCTGTTCCCCCGAGGGAGAGACCCACACCTTCATGGGGACGGACAGACTCACGGTCGCCATGCACAACGACCTTCCGGGGGTCTCCCTCCTCGACGGTTACACCAGGTCGGGTTTCGACTATCTCTTCGCGCAGAAGCTGAAGAACGAGTTCGATGTCAAAGTCACTCCCGCGGAAGTCGCCACGAAAGACCGCGTCACGTCACTGACCAGTGACGGCGCCCACTTGGCCATCGCGGCGTTCTCGATCACCGCGGAGAGAATGCGAAAGATAGACTTCGCCGGCCCCTACCTGACCAACTACCAGGGCTTCCTGGTGGGAAAGAAGGGGGCCGGTATCCGCTCGATGAACGACCTGCGGGACAAGCGAGTCTGCGCCTGGTCCGGTACCACCAATATCGGCCCGCTCCAGGGCCTGGGCTTCGAGGTCGTCGAGATGCCCAGTGCCGAGGCCTGCCTGAACGCCCTCGTCGACGGCGAAGTCGACGCCTTCTCGACCGACCAGCTGATCCTGTACGGATTCGCGCATCAATATGCCAAGAAGAACCTGAAGGTGATCCCTGACCTCACCGTCGGAGCACCGCAGTACTACGGCGTCGGCATGCCCAAGGGGCATCGCCCGGACTGCCACCGCTTGCGCGAGTTCATCAAGAAGTACGTCGAGAGCAACGACTGGATCGAGGACATCCAGGTCTCCCTGCCGGAGATCCCCAAGACCGATCCGAGCTGGGCCAGTCGGCTCAAGCCCAGCGCGGAGTCCATCGAGGCACGCTCGTGCAGGGACACGGCAAGCCCGTGACGCCCCCTCGCCTCGAGTGCGGTCAGAACGATGAGCGGTACGTCCAACCGCGCGGCCAGCGAGCGCATCTGGGCGGGGAGGTTCGCGCGGTAGACGTCGTCGGCGGGGGTCTGCTTGTCGTTGTGGGCCTATGGTGCGGCGTGTCTCGGCGGTGACGATGGTGCGGCCCCGCCGTGTCGCCGCCGAGGAGGACGGACACGTCGTACTTTCCCGGGGCGAGGTCGAAGTGGCAGACGACCGGGTCCGAACCCGGGCAGTGCTCCAGGGCCGTACCGTGACCGCGACCTTGGCCATGGGTCGGGCCGGCGTGGGCGGGCGCCACGGCGACCAGGCCGCCACCCAGGGTGGCGGCGAGCGCGACGAGGACGGATCCGTATCGCCTCAGGAGGGAAGTCCTTCCGGCTGGTGGGAGTGGCTAGCTGGGGAGCTTGTCGCCGATGAGAGCGAGGTTCTGGATGGCGGCGAGGCCGAACAGGGCCGTCTCGTTGGTGCTGATCCGTGGGTGCTCGTGGCCCGGCTCCAGCGCGTCGGGGCCCTCGATCTTCGTACGCTCCCACTTCATGGCCCGGGTGTAGCCGTCGCTGTCGAGGAACTTGCGCCAGGCGCGCGCGGCCAGCTGGTCGTCCTTCGACTGGGCGGCGGCGTAGGCGTCCTGGCGCGAGTGGCCCTGGAAGAGCAGCAGACTCCCGAAGTCCTTGCCGTAGCGCTGCTTCTGCTCGGCCTTGGTGGCATTGAAGTAGCGGCAGTAGTCCAGCCAGGCGCTCCTGAACTCCGGCAGGTCGATCAGGTCGATCAGCTCGGCGCACATCTCCACGAGGCCGAACATCGCCGAGAGGTGGGAGACGCTCACGGCGGCCTCGCCGGCGACCGCGAACTCGCCCGTGTCCAGGTCGTACAACCCGCTGCCCTGCACGAACCCGTTGGGCTGCGCGGCGATGGTCCGCATGGTGGAGCGCAGCCTGGCCTCCGCCTTCCCGGCCTTGGGGCCCTTGCGTTCCCATTCGGTGAGCCACGCGCCCGCGAGCCCGCTCCAGTCGGTGCCGAAGCCGATGGACAGGGCGTGGCGGTCGGGTTCGTAGGGCTCGGTGCGGATCTTGCGGAGCGGGTCGAGGGCCAGGAACGTCTCGTCGGAGTCGACGAGGGCGTGCATGAGGTCGCCGACCCGTTCGTCGGCGGTGAGGAAGTAGTACGGGCGTCGGTACACGGCGGTGGAGATGCGCTGCTGCTTGGCGCTGTCCGCGAAGTGCTGGACGCCGTGCCGGGTGCCGAGCCCGGCCCACTCGCCGAGGTGGTAGGCGTCGACCTCGCCGGTGTGGCGGGTCATGGCCTCGGCGAAGCGGAAGATGTCGGCGCGGCCCGAGCGCAGGTAGGCGTACCAGAGCCAGAGGTCGGGCGAGAGCTCGGAGTTGTCCCACGCGTACCCGCCGACGTCGTACCGCCACTGGTGCCGGTCCTCGTCGTAGGTGTGCATGATGTCGCCGTAGTCCCAGAAGCCGTACCAGCGGCGCTGCTCGACTTGGTCCTTGTAGTACGTGAAGAGGAAGTCGAGGTGGTCCTCGATCTCGGCCTTCGCGGGCGTGGAGCGGTCGACGGGCGCGAAGAGACCGCCGAAGACCTTGGACTTGCTCAAGTGCTCGGGAGCCGCGACGAGTTGGGGCGGGGTGCGGACGGCGTCGGCCTGGTCGACGAGCGTGGCGGCCGACGGTGTCGCGGCGTTGGCCCAGAACATCAGCTCGCTGGTGCGGGCAATCCCGTATGGAGTGCCGAAGCCGGGTTCGTGGTCCTCGTACGTGATGTTGAGACCTTCGAGCTGCTCCGGGTAGGTGTCCTGACCCATGCCGTCGTGGTAGAAGCGCAGATCCATGGCGGGTGCCTCGGGCGACCAGAGCCACAGCGTGACCTGGGCCTCGTCGCCCGCCGCGCCCCGGATGTCGAGCTGCGCGGGGTGCTTCTCCCAGAAGTCGCGCAGGCCGAAGGAGAGCCCGCCGCTCACCCCTCCCACGTACCCGAAGCCGTTGGCCCGCCCGCCGCCGCCCGCGGGGATCCAGCCGCGCCCCGCCTCGGTGCGCTTGCGCAGCGTGAAGCCGTCAGCGGACAGCTGGGCGAGGGTGTAGTCGCTCCACGTGGGGATGTACTGGAGTCGGCTGGTGACCCGCTGGTCCCAGGTGGCCGGGTCGGGCAGCTTCTCGCCCTTGACCTGCGCGGCGCGCACCGCGGCGCCCGGGTCGCGGCGCAGTCCGGTGATCCCCTTGACCGCCTCGGTGAGGAAGCCCTCGCCCTCGCCCGCGATGCGGATGTGCCGGTCGTACGCGGCGTCGCGCATCGGCACGGTGAAGCGGACGCCGAGCCCGCGGATGAAGTCCCTCTCCTGGTCACCGTCGTACGTGATGGTGTGCACCATGCGGAACGACTCGGCGCCCGCGTAGAAGTACAGCCGGACACTGAACGGCAGCCAACTCCGCCCGCCTCTGCGGTGCTTGCCGTCGACGCGGACGACCGCGCGCACGGGCCCGTCCTGTTCGACCTTCACCTCGCCGATCTCGCCGTCGAACCGCTCCCACTTGGCGTTGCCGGTGTCGCCGTCGTCGATGTCGCCCTGGCGCAGGAGGACGAGACGCCCGTCCGTGGCGATCTCCGTGCCGCCCCGCGTCACCGACCGGACGAGCCGCTCGCCGTCCTTGCCGATCACCGCGGTGATGACACCGGTGTCCACGGTGACCTTGCGGCCGGCCCGGGTGACCTTGATCTTCTCCTTGTACGGTGCCGGGGTCCCGGCCGCGAGCATGAACCGGTCGGCTTCACCTGCCCCGGGCCCGACCGCGTGTGCCGTCCACTTCAGGGAGCCGTCGGGCCAGTACGCGGTGGGCCAGCTCTGCAGGGGCACGTCCTTGCCGTCGCCGGTGGCGAGGGCGAACGTGGCGTCGGCGCCGTGGACGCCCTTGGGCCAGGGCACGCCGAAGGTGGACCCGGGGGCGGCGCCGAGCCCGCCGTCCTCCAGCCACCGGATGCCGACGGGCCCGTCGACCACGGGGGCGCCGGGGGCGGCGGCCCGCGCCTCACCGCGCCCGAGCACCCAACTGAACTGAGCGGCGGCACCGGCCGCCGCGGCGGCCTTGAGCAGGGTTCTACGGGGTACGGAAGACATGTATACGAGCCCTCATTTCTCGGATAGCGATAGCCATGCACATGACAGACAGCTGAGCGCGGCCCCACACTGGGGCGCCCCCCTCAGGGGCGCGGGGAACCCCGCGCGCCCAGCCACAACGCGCCCGCGGTGGAAGAACCGTCACCCGCCACGCAGACGCTCAGCCGAGACGCCGCTCCACCGCCACCCCCGCGGCCACCAGGACCCCCACCGCGGGAGCGGCAAGCGGCGCCGCGAACCACCCCGACACCGCCACGACCGCAAGGCCACAGACCAGCGCCAGCGACCCCGCCGGGTCCCGCACCGTACGGCGCACCGCCACGGCGAGCAGCGCCCGCCACGACGCGCCCGGCCGCCAGCCGACCGCGGCCCGCACCCCGGCCACGACCAGCACGAACAGCACCAGAACGCCCACCACCCCGACGAACGCACCGCCGGGCAGCACTCCGGAACGTACGACCGCGAGGTCCGCCCACAGCAGGGCGAGCGCGGCCCACCCGGCGACCCCCACGAGCCACCCGCGCCGCGCGGCGCCCCGCACGTCCGCCGCGAACTCCCGCCAGCCTCCGGCCTCATGGGCCAGATGGCGCCGCAGATGCGCGCCCCCCGCGGCGATCGCGGCCGGCACCGTCACCAGTGGCAGCGCGGCGACCGCGATCCACACCCCGGTGAGCAGGCACTCCGCGAAGATTCCGAAACGGCGCCCGGACGCCCCCTTCACTTCAGCCCCGACGTGGCCATGCCGTCGATCAGATAGCGCTGGAAGGCCAGGAAGAAGGCGACCACCGGCAGCAGCGCCACCAGGGACATCGCGATCATGCCGCCGTAGTTGGCGAGGCCCTCCTGGTCGACGAACATCTTCAGGCCGAGGGAAACGGTGTATTTGGAAGGGTCGTTGAGGTAGATCAGCGGGCCCATGAAGTCGTTCCACGCGTTGATGAAGGTGAAGATGGCGCTGGTGATCAGCGCGGGGCGGCACAGCGGCAGCACGATCGACCAGTAGATCCGCAGGTGCCCGCAGCCGTCGAGCCGCGCCGCCTCGTCCAGTTCCCGGGGCAGGTTCCGCATGAACTGCACCATCAGGAAGACGAAGAAGGCGTCGACCGCCAGATACTTGCCGAGCAGCAGCGGCGTATAGGTGTTGATCAGGCCGAGCTTCTGGAACAGCACGTACTGCGGGATGAGCAGCACGTGGTACGGCAGCAGCAGGGTGCCGATCATCAGCGCGAAGAGCAGATTGCGGCCCGCGAACTTGATACGGGCGAAGGCGTAGCCCGCGAGCGAGCACGAGACCAGCACGCCCACCACCGAACCGCCCGCCAGAAAGAGGGAGTTGGTGAAGAAGGTGGAGATGGGGATGTCGGCGATGCCCTCGGCGAGGCCGCTGTAGTGGGAGGCGACCGGGTCCGTCGGGAACAGCTCCAGGCTGCCGACGATCTCGTCGTTGTGCTTGAACGAGCCGCCGATCAGCCACACCACGGGGTAGAGGACCACCGCGAGCACGGCCAGGGCACCGACGTGCCAGGCCCAGGAACCGGCGCCGCCGCGCCTGCGGTCACGGGCCGCCGCATGCACCGTACCCGTACTCGTCCCCGTAGTCGTCCCCGTACTCGTGCTCGTGCTCATCGGGCGCCCTCCTCGTAGTGCACCCAGCGCTTCTGGGACCAGAACAGCACCGCCGTGACCAGGCCGACGGCGAGCAGCAGCATCCAGGCCATGGCCGAGGCGAAGCCCATCCGGCTGTTCTCGAAGCCCTGGACGTAGAGGTAACAGGTGTAGACGAGCGAGCCGTCCGCCGGACCGCAGGCGTTGCCGCCCGCGCCGCCGCCGACGATGTACGCGGAGGCGAAGATCTGGAAGGAGTGGATGGTCTCCAGGAGGACGTTGAAGAAGAGCACCGGGGAGATGATCGGCAGGGTGATGTGCCAGAACCGCCGCCAGGTGCCCACGCCGTCCATCGCCGCCGCCTCGTACAGCTCGCGCGGCACCTGCTTGAGGCCGGCCAGGAAGATGACCATCGGCGCGCCGAACTGCCAGACGGTGAGCGCCACCAGGCTGTAGATGATCCAGTCCGGGTCGCCGGTCCAGCCGCCCACGTCCATCCCGAACAGGGTGCTCTGGGCGCGGTCCACGATCGCGTCCTCCGAGAAGATCGCCTTCCAGACGACGGCGACGGACACGCTCGCGCCGATCAGGGACGGAGCGTAGAACGCGGCCCGGTAGAAGGCCTGGCCGCGCCGCTTCTGGTTGAGCAGCAGCGCCACACCGAGCGCGGCGGCCAGCTTCAGCGGGGTGCCGATGACCACATACCAGAGCGTCACCTCGACCGACGTGCGCCATCTGGGGTCGCCGAACATCTCGGTGAAGTTGTCGAGGCCGATCCACTTCGGGGCGTCGAAGAGGTCGTAGTCGGTGAACGCGAAGTAGAGAGAGACGACCATCGGGCCCGCGGTGAGGAGCAGGAACCCGGCGATCCAGGGGGACATGAACAGATAGCCGGCGAGGTTCTCGCCGCGCCGCCGGCGCCGGGGGGCGGCGCCCGGGGGACGGGAGTCCGCGGAGCCGCGCGACCGCGACCGGGCCGCCTGTGCGGTCGCGGTCTTCGAGGTGGTCATCGTGCCGCTCATCGGGAGCCGAGTGCCGTCTTGCACTCGTTGAAGTACTGCTCGACGGCGTCGCCCACCGACCGTTTCCCGAGGGCGAGTTCCTCGGCGACGCGCAGGAACGCCGCCTCGCAGACGTCCGCGCCCGCCGGATGCGGCGTGATGGCCTCCAGGACACCGGCGTCGACGAGGCTCTCCTCGTACGCGGCGATCTCCTTGTTGACGGACGCGATGACCTTGTCGCTCTCCTGGGACGGCTGGTACGCCTCGTACTGCGCCGTGGTGGGCGGCACCCCGCGGTCGTACCCCATGATCCTGGCGACCTCGGGGTCGTGCACCATGAAGTCGATGAACTGCGCGACCTGCTGGGGATGCTTGGTGCGCCGCGCGCCGCTGAGCATGAGGGAGCCGAGGTACTGGCCGGTCTTCTTGCCGTCGGTCGTCGGAATCGGCGCGAGGCCGTAGCTGCTCTTGCCCTCGGCGGTGTAGCGGACGGTGAAGTTGTCCCAGGTGAACTCGGCGGCCGCGAGCTCGGCGGCGACCGCCGACTTGGGCTTGACCTGCGCGACCTTCTTCGGGTCTGCGTAGATGCCGGACTCGACGCCCTTGCGGCCCTTGCTCCACCAGTCCTTCAGGTCGGCCTCGGTGAAGCCCAGGCCGTCCTTGGTGAAGAAGGCCTTGCCGTGCTGGCGCAGATAGAGGTCGTAGAGGTACATGACGCCGTAGAGCCCGCTGTCACCGGGCCTTCCCTCATCGCGGATCCTCTCCATCGCCGTGTGGAAGTCGTCCCAGGTCCAGCCCATCTCGGGGGTGACGCCGGCCTTCGCGAAGAGCGGCTTGTCGATCACGAGGGCCATGGAGTTGCTGCCGACGGGCACGCCGAGCAGCTCTCCGTCGACCTCACCGAACTTCTCCAGGCCCGCGCGGAAGCCGTCGAGCCGCAGGTTTCCGGCCTTCGCCTGCGCGCGCAGGTCGAGCAGCACATTGCGCTCGTCGTACTTGCGCAGGAAGCCGATGGCGTTCTGGAACACGTCCGGCGGATTGCCGCCCGCCGCCTGGGTGTTGAACTTCTTCCAGAAGTCCAGGTACGGCTGGAAGTCCGTCTTGATCTTGATCTTCGGGTACTTCTTCTCGAAGAGTGCGATCGTCTTGTTGATCCGCTCGGCCCGGTCGTCGGACCCCCACCACGCGTACCGGAGCGTGACAGTGCCGTCCCCGGAACCGCTTCCGGCACCGCAGCCCGCCGCCGTCATGCCCAGGGCGGCGAGCGAGCCTCCCGCGAGTTTCAGCAGGCTCCGCCGGTCGAGTTCCTCATGCATAGGCACAGTTGTGCTCCTTCACCCGCGACTTGAATCGTTATAGGCAAGCGCTTGCCGGGCAAACGTAGGGAGAGTCGTCGGGCACGTCAACGGTTCGAACACGAATTGGTCGAAGCGCTTCTGTGTTGTGCGAGTGGCCGAACGGCGGGCTGGGCTCCCGCAGGGGCGCAGGGATGCTCGACCTGATGAATCGATTCATAGCGGTTCGCTATAGCGATGAATGACGTCGTCCCGGTTCCGGTTACTTCGGGTCCCGGTTGAACTGCGCCATCGACCAGCGGTGGCCGAGCACGGTCAGACCGACGCACCAGACGACCGCGATCCACCCGTTCCGGCCGATCTCGCTGCCGAGCAGCAGGCCGCGCAGGGTTTCGATGACCGGGGTGAACGGCTGGTACTCGGCGATCGGCCGGAACCAGCCCGGCATCGTCCCGGCCGGGATGAAGGCGCTGGAGATGAGCGGCAGGAGGATCAGCGGCATGGCCATGTTGCTGGCCGCCTCCGGGTTCGGGCTCGCCATGCCCATCCCGACGGCGATCCAGGTGAGCGCCAGGGCGAAGAGTACGAGGAGTCCGAACGCCGCCAGCCACTCCAGGGCGGTGGCGCCGGTGGAGCGGAAGCCGATGGCCACGCCGACGGCGCCGACGAGGAGCACGCTCATCATGCACTGCAACACGCTGCCGACGACGTGTCCGATGATCACGGAGCCGCGGTGGACGGCCATGGTGCGGAAGCGGGCGATGAGGCCCTCGGCCATGTCCATGGAGACGTACACCGCGGCCCCGATCACGGTGGAGCCGATGGTCATCACCAGGATGCCGGGGACGATGTAGGCGATGTAGTCGGAGCGGTCGGCGCCGCCGCCGCCGATGCCCGCGCTCATCACGTCGCCGAAGATGTAGACGAAGAGCAGCAGCATCATGATCGGCGTGAGCAGCAGGTTCAGGGTCCCGGACGGGTAGCGCCTGGCGTGCAACAGATTGCGGCGCAGCATCGTGTTCGAGTCGCGGACGGCGAGAGAGAGGGCGCTCATCGGACGTTCTTCTCCTTGGGCTGGTTGACGGCGTCGGCCGGCCCGGTGAGGGCGAAGAAGACGTCGTCGAGGTCGGGGGTGTGCACGGTCAGCTCGTCCGCCTCGATATCGGCGGAGTCGAGCCGGTCGAGGATGGAGCGCAGCTCGCGCTGGCTGCCGTCGCTGGGGATCTGAAGGGTGAGGGCCTCGTCGTCCCGGGTGACCTCACCCAAGGCGGTGGCGGCGGACTGGTAGGCGGCCGGGTCGGTGAAGCGGAGCCGGATGTGTCCGCCGGGGATGAGCCGCTTCAGCTCCTCCGCGCTCCCCTCGGCGGCGATCTTCCCGTCGTTGAGGACGGCGATGCGGTCGGCGAGTTCGTCGGCCTCCTCCAGGTGCTGAGTGGTGAGGAAGACGGTCGCCCCGTCGGAGACGAGCTCGCGGATGATGCCCCACATGTTGTGGCGGGAGCGGGGGTCCAGGCCGGTGGTGGGCTCGTCGAGGAAGATGATGCGGGGGTTGCCGACGAGGGTCATGGCGAGGTCGAGGCGGCGTTTCATGCCGCCGGAGTAGGTGGAGGCGGGTTTCTTCGCGGCCTCGACCAGGTCGAAGCGCTCCAGGAGTTCGGTGGTGACCCGGCGTCCCCCGCGCTTGGACAGGTGGTGCAGGTCGGCCATGAGGAGCATGTTCTCCTCGCCGGTGATCAGGCCGTCGACGGCGGAGAACTGTCCGGTGACACCGATCGCGGCCCGCACCCCGTCCGGTGACGTGGCGATGTCGTGACCCGCGACCCGGGCCTGCCCGCCGTCCGCGCCGATGAGCGTGGAGAGAATCTTGACGACGGTGGTCTTGCCCGCGCCGTTCGGTCCGAGCAGCGCGAAGACGGACCCGGCCGGGATGGTCAGATCGATGCGGTCGAGGACGGTCTTGTCGCCGTACGACTTGCGCAGGCCGGTGGCGGATACGGCGGTGGGCGACTGTCGATCGTCGACCTGTTTGGATGTGGGCATGACAAAGGAGGGCATGAACTTCTCCGTTCGAAGGTTGAGGTCAAGGACGTTGCGGGTCCGTGCGGGTCCGCGCGGTTTCGTGCGGTTTCGTGCGGTTTCGTGCAGGTCCGTCGCGTGAGGGGGTGAACGGCAGCAGCCGCGGCGGCAGCGGAGGGCACCACCGGCCGACCGGCCCGTGGGCCGGGCCGGGGTCCGGGCCGACATTCGGGCCCTGGACCAAGCCAAGATCCGGGCCGTGGGCCCAGTCTCGGGCCAGGCCGTGGGCCGCGCGCGCCGTAGGCCAAGCCACGTCCGGACCGTGAGCCAGGCCGTACGCCGCGCCGCAGGCCAAGCCACATCCGGACCGAGGACCAAGCCGTACGCCGCGCCGTAGGCCGCGCCATGGGCCGCGCCATGGGCCAGGTCGACATCCGGGCCGTGCAGCCGACGTCCGGGCCGTGGGCCGAGCCGTGGGCCAGACAGACCGTGGGCCGGGGCGTAGGCCCGCGCCGTAGGCCAGCCCGTGGGCCGCGCCGTGGACCAGGCCGGTGTCCGAGCCGTAGGTCAGGCCGGTGTCCGAGCCGTAGGCCAGGCCGGTGTCCGAGCCGTAGGCCAGCCCCGTTTCCGAGCCGTAGGCCAGGCCGGTGTCCGAGCCGATGTCCGAGCCGTAGGCCCCCGCCGTAGGCCGGGGGCGATATCCGGACCGTGAGCCGGGGCGACATCCGCGTCCAGGCCGACGCCCGGGCCGGCGTCCAGCGCCACGGCAGGTGTCACTCGCAGAACACCTGCACCTTCCCGTCGGGGTCGTCGACGTCGACGGTGACCTCGTCGAGCTGATCGATGAGGTCCTCAAGGTGCTGCGGCTTCAGCTCGGTGAGGTCGATCGGCACCCCCGACTTGCCCAGTTGCGCGTTGACCTTGGTGAGCGCCTGCGGAGGGATGAGGCTCGTGAGCCGGACCCCGGCGCGCAGCAGCTGCAACGGGACCTGGATATCGACGCGGCTCGCCCCGTCGCCCCCGGAGTCGTCCGTCGAGTTCACCACCACACGCAGGTACTTGGGCCGGGCTTTCGGGCGGGCTGCGGTGGCCTGCGGCGACTGCGCCGACTGGGGCTGTTCACGTTCGAGGGCGTCAATCAGCCGCTCGGCCTCGTCTGCCGTGATCTTTCCCTCGGCCAGCATGTGCAGAATCTGGCGGCGCTGCTCGTCCATCGTTACTCTTCCCCTCCGGCTCATCCGACTCATGTGACTCATCCGAACTCATCTGACTCATGCGCCATGCGACTCATCTGACGCTTATCAAGAACGCCGTTCGGCCCTGCTCAAGCTCGAACCGGGTCCCAGGCAACGCCCACAGCAGCTGCCCCGCGCCGCGCAACGCGCCCACCGGACTCACCCGGGTGGCCAGGCACGCGATCACTCCGCCCAGCACGGCGAGCAGCAGCAGCGGCGACAGCACCAGCGCCACCGGTAGAACCGGGACGTACAGCCGCCGACGACGGCCATCGGCACGGCGATAGCGCACCGTCACCAGCTGGGGAATCAACGGTTCCGCTCCAGCTCGGCCAGGGCCTCCTGGGCACTGATCTCCCCCCGCTGCAGGCGGTCGATGACGTCGGCGCCGCTGGGCGCCGGGTCGGTGTCGATGAAGTCGAGGGCCTCGGCGATCCGTTTCAGCCGGGACTTGACCGTCGGGTAGCTCACCCCGAAGATCCGCTCCATCTCCTTGATCGAACCGTGCGACCGCACGAACGCGGCGACGAACACCTGGTCGTCCGCGCCGAGTTGCGCCAGCTGCGGCGGCTCGAACTGACCCTCGACCGCGACGCCGCTGTCGACGAGGCGGACCCGTTCGACCACGAACGGCTGCCCCTGCGTCAGGTCCGTCAGTTCCTGCCAGTCCACCCTCGGCTCCCTTCCCTTGACGGCGCGCGGCGCGCGGCGCGCGGCGCGCGATCCGCGATCCGCGATCCGCGATCCGCGATCCGCGATCCGCTCGTCATTCATTTGTACCTTGAGTTTTTTAAGTTGTCGACGCATCACGCTTAATTTCTTTGAGGTGATCTTCAATGGCGCATGGTCACCGCCACCCACTTTCGCGATCACCCGCCCACACCCCGCAACCTTTCGCATCCCGGCGGCAACCCCTGACCGACCGTTCAACGACCCGACCCCCAGGAGTGGTTCATGGGCCGCCCAGCGACTGCCCCACCGATTCCCCCACCGGTCACGCGCACCGGCCGACGCCGATTCCTCGCGGGCGGCGCCGCGGTGCTCGGCCTCACCGGGCTCGGCGGCCTCGGCGTGCTCCGCGCCCCCGCCGCACAGGCCGCCGGGGACCCGACGGCGGCCGCTGCCGCCACCCTCTACATCGCCAGCGACTCGACGGCACAGACGTACAACGCCTCCTACCACCCCGAAGCGGGCTGGGGTCAGCTGCTCCCCCGCTGCTTCACCCCGGCCGTCACGGTCGCCAACCACGCCATAGGCGGGCGCAGTTCACGCTCCTTCATCGAGCAGGGCCGCCTCGCCGCCATCCACCGGGTGATCAAGCCGGGCGACTACCTCTTCGTCCAGTTCGGTCACAACGACGCCACCGCGAGCAGGCCCGAACGCTATACCCCGCCCGCGGACTACAAGGAGTACCTGCGCCACGACTACATCCGCGCCTCCCGAGCCCGTGGGGCCACGCCGGTCGTCGTCACGCCCGTCTCGCGCCGTGACTACAACCCGTCCACCGGCCGGTTCAACGTCTCCTTCCTCGCATACGTGTCGGCCGCCAAGGCCGTCGCCGCGGAGGAGGGCGTCCCGCTGATCGATCTGTCCGCGCTTTCCCGCGCCTACCTTGACGGGATCGGCGTGGAGGCCTCGAAGAAGGTGTTCCTGTGGCTCGCCCCGGGGCAGTACCCGAACTTCCCGGAAGGAGTGCAGGACAACACCCACTTCCAGGAGTACGGGGCGACGCGGATGGCCCGGCTGGTCGCGCGGGCGGTCGCCGGGCTCGGTCTTCCGCTCTCCGGTGAGGTCCTGCCGTCACTCCGGGCCGGGGCGGGCCGCCCGCCTGTCAGGCCGGCGCCACCCGAAGGATCCGGAAATGATCGAGTTCCGCCGGATCACGGTCGACGACCTGGACCGGCGCCCCAGCCCACTGCCAGACGCTGATGCCCGGCGTGCGGGAGAACCGGATCTGTCCACGGGTGCCTTCGACCGCGACACGCGGCCAGGATGCGGCGGTGCGCGCCCGGTCCGTACCGTGAGAACGCAGCGTCTCGGCGAGGACGGTGACCGCGTCGTAGCCCTCGAAGGCGACGAAGGAGGGCGCTGCGGCCAACCGCTCGCGCAGGGCCGTCCCGACTCGTACGCCAAGTGGGGTGAGTTGCTCGGGCAGGTAGCGCAGGAACGGGACCCCGGCGCCGTCGTCACCCAGCAGCGTCGCCCACTCGGCGAACTCCGGTTGCCCGGCCGGAGCACCGATCAGGATGTCGGTGAGGCGCTGGTCGCGGCGGACGGACTTGACGATCGGCACTGCCGGCTCGGGGTGGCCGACCAGGAGAAGGAGTGCTGCCGCACGATGCTCGACGAGTGCGTCGCACACGGCGTCGGCGTCGAGCGCGCGCATGTCGAGTTCGATGACGGTACCGCCGCGTGGAGCGAGGTACTCCCGCAGGATGCGGGTCCCCGATGACCAGTAGAGACTCGGCTGGGCCGCTACGGCGATACGGCTGTGGCCCGCGCCGAGCAGGAAGTCCGCGTACACCTGCCAGCCGTGGGAGTGCGGCGGGGCGAGGCGCGCCACCCATTCCGTCGGCTGTTCGGTGAGCGCGTCGAGCACCGCCGACGAGCAGAGGTACGGCAGGCCGAGGGCGTCGGCCCTGGTGGCAGCGGTGCGAGCGACGACGCTGTGGTACTCCCCCACCAGGGCGGCCACGCCCAGGCGGGCCAGTTCGTCCACGGCCGCCGCGGCCTTCTGCGGATCGGCCGCGGTGTCCCGGACCACCAGCTCAAGTGGTCTTCCGACGATCCCGCCGGCGTCATTGACCTCGCGAACGGCCAGTTCGAGTCCGGCGAGCAAGTGCCGGCCCGCCTCGACCCAGCCGGGCCGAGTCAGCGGGACGAGAGCGCCGATCCGGACAGGTGATCCGTCAGTACGCGCCGCGCCGGGCGGCGTCGAGTGCGTCGAGAGCGTTGGCGGCATTGGTGGCGTCGGTGGCGCTGGTGGCGCTGGTGGCGTCGAGAGCGTTGGTGGCGTATTCATGCGTTGGCGTCTTCCGTGTGATGACGATGCGGTCGCGGTCTGCCCGGAGCGCGGAGCGGCAAGGCCCTGCGGTCCCGGCAGTACGCGTTCATCTCATCCCATCCCGCCGTGGCGGGAGCACCCGGGTGATCACGCCGGGCATCGCGGGCTCCCGCCTCCCGGGCGGTATCAGCCGGCCCGCCCCACCACCAACCACTTCGACGGCAGTTCGATGCGGGTGCCGTCCGGGGCGAACTCCGTGGTCTTCAGCGGGAGTTCGCCACCGGCCAGGATGCCGAGGCCCGCCGCGGCGAGATATCGGGGCACGGCCTCGTCGATCACCTCGGCGGGCGCGATGCCGTGTGCGAAGACCGGGGCGAGCTTCGGCGGTGGGCCGGCGGGGCTCTGCGCGAGGCCCAGCAGGACGGGCTTGGCCGTCTCGGACAGTTCGACGAGGAAGGCCCTGCCGCGCTCACCGGTCAGCGTCGCGACGCTGTCGATGAGCGGCTGGCGGTCGTCGGGCTCGCACTGGTGGAGTACGCCGCGCATATAGACGTTCATGTCGCCGAACTCCGCGTGGAGCTGGTCCGCCTGGCTCTTCTCGGCGGCGTCGAGCTGCCGGAAATCCACCTGGTCGGCGGGGTCCGCGTGCCGGGCGTGCGCGAGGGCGGCGGCGGACAGGTCGACGCCGAGGACGCGCCGGAAGCGGTCGGCGAGGAAGCGGGTCTGGGTGCCGTTGCCGCAGCCGAGGTCGACGACCGGCAGGCCCGCCGCGACCATGTGCGGTTCGAACAGGGCGAGGTGGGGGCCGACGGTGACGGCGGGCTCGGCGTCCCAGAACACGGCGCCCGGCTCGTCGGACGCCTCCCGCCAGAACGCCTCCCATGCCTCCCTGTACCGACTCGTGACGCTCATGCCCAGCTCCCCAGGGTGCGACGACAGCCGCCGAACCCGGCGGCAAGATCGGTCTACCGCGCCCGGGGTACATGGACAAGGCGCCCGCGCGTTCCTTCACGGCTCATCCGGCACGTGTCCGCCGGGTCCGCGCACCGCGCGCCCGGCCGCGGGAACTAGCGTCGAGGCAGGGCCAGTTCGCACCAGACCGTCTTGCCGGAGTTCGTACGGCTCGTGCCCCACTCCTTGGCGAGCGCGCTGACGACCCGCAGACCCCGCCCGAACTCGTCGGCCGGGCCCGCGCTGAGCAGTGTGGGCAGCGTGTGGTCGTCGTCCTCGACCTCGCACAGCAGCACCCCGGAGCGGACGAGCCGCAGGTCGAGACGGCTGCTGCGGGAGTGGCGCACGACATTGGTGACCAGCTCGCTGACGAGCAGCTCTGCGGTGTCGGCGAGGGCGTCGAGCGACCACGCCCGCAGCTGCTCGCGGACCAGTTCGCGGGCCCTGCTCACCTCGCTCGGGTCGAGGGCGAGCCGCCACTGCGCGACGTCCTCGGCCGCGATGCCGTTGAGCCGGGCCATCAGGAGCGCCACGTCGTCCTTGCGGCCGCCGCGGCCCGTGTCGGCGAATGTCACGGCGAGCGCCCGGATGATGGTGTCGCAGGCGTCGTCCATGGAGGCGGCGGGGTGCGCGGCGGACTCGGTGAGCGTGGCGAGGCCGACGCCTATGTCCTCGCCGCGGACCTCGACGAGGCCGTCGGTGCACATCAGCAGCCGGTCACCGGGCGCCACCCGCACCCGGACCGACTCGAAGGGGACGCCGCCGACACCGATCGGCGCTCCGGTGGGCAGGTCGAGGAGCTCGCTGCGGCCGTCCACCGCGCGGACCAGGACGGGCGGGATGTGCCCGGCGTTGGCGAGGCTCAGTTCGCCCGCGATCGGGTCGTAGACCGCGTACAGGCACGTCGCCAGATAGTGCTCGCCGAGGCGCTGTGCGAGATCGTCGAGGTTGCGCAGGAGCTGCTCGGGCGGCAGGTCGAGGGCGGCCATGGTCTGTACGGCCGTACGCATCTGGCCCATCATCGCCGCGGAGTTGAGGCCGTGGCCCATGACGTCGCCGACGACGAGCGCGGTGCGGGAGCCGGGCAGCTTGACGGAGTCGAACCAGTCGCCGCCGACCCGGCCGAGCAGCGTGCCCGGCAGATAGCGGGTGGCGATGTCGCAGCCGGCCATGCGGGGCTGGATGTGCGGCAGCATGCTGTCCTGGAGGGTGTCGGCGACGCTCTCCTGGTAGGTGTACATGCGGGCGTTGTCGAGCACGAGGCCCGCGCGGGCGGCCAGTTCGGCGCCGGTGACGCGGTCCATGTCGTTGAAGACGGGCCGCTCCCGGTGACGGAGCAGGATCATGAAGCCCAGCACCACATTGCGGGCCTTGAGCGGTACGACGAGCATCGAGCGGTGGTTGATCAGCGGGCGGATGTCGCGCTTCTCGAACTGGGAGGCGATGGCGTTGCCCATCTCCTCGGTGATGCGCGGCACGAGCACCGGGTCGCCCGAGGTCATGCACTGGAAGAACGGCGTGTGCGCCGGGAAGGGCATCGATTCGCCGACCGGCACGACGTCGTCCCAGCGGCCCGGCTCGTCGGTGTGCTCCACGGCGACCCGGTGCCAGAGTGTGGTCTCGTCCGGCGGCCCCTCGGGGAATCCCTCGCCCGCGACGACCTGCTCACGCAGATAGGTGCCCGCGACATCCGTGAAGCGCGGCACGACCGCCCTGCTGACCTCCAGGATCGTGTGGGACAGGTCGAGCGAGGAACCGATGCGCCCGCTGACCTCGTTGAGGAATTCGAGGCGCTCGCGCACCGCCACGTACTCGAGGTCCTCGCCCTCGTCGTCGGCGCCGCCCGCGCCGCCCGCGCCGTTTTGGTCCTGCGCGGGCGCCGGGAGTCCGCGTGCGGCGGCCTGCTCGGCGCGCTGCCTGCGGGCCTTGCGCTCGGCGCGGCGGGCCACGCCCCAGTCCGGGGTGACGGGCACCCGGTCGTGCTGGCTGAACTCCAGGACGGGATAGCCCAGTTCGAGGATCTGGGCGACGATGCGGGAGCTCTCGTCCACGCTCATGCTCGGCAGGATCTCGGGCAGCCGGCCCGCGAGCTCGTCGGCGCCGGGGAAGTCCGTGTGCAGGGCGAAGCCGGGCACGATCCGCTCGACCTGCTCGCCGCGCTCGTCCCGGCCGCCCTCGGATCCCTCCGGCCCGTCCGGCCCCTCGGGCGCGGCGAGCCGGGCGGCGTCGGCGGCGAGCACGAGCAGCCGCTCCGGGCCGGGTCCGATCAGCGGATACGCCCACCAGAGCACGTCGACGCGGCTGCCACCGCGCCCCGGTTCGGTCAGCCGCGCCCGGCCCGAGGCCGGGTAGGAGATGCGTCCGTCGAGGGAGGTCTCCAGGTCGGGTCCGAGGCCGTCGTACGCCCCATAGGGCTCGCGGTCCTCGGGGATCGCGCCGTGTACGGGGAGCAGATCACCGGCGGGACGGCCGACGGCCTCCTCCTTGGCGCACCCGAAGAGGCGGCGCGCCCCGACGCTCCAGTGCGAGACGAGTCCCGCGCCGTCGACGACGACTACGGCCAGGGGGATGCGTCCGGCCGCGGCACCCTCTGCCACCGGCCCGTCCGGAGTGCCTCGTTCCATGACGCGTGCTCCTTCCCGCGGCAGCACAAGATCTGGGCCGCCACCAACCACCGTACGGCGGGCGCGGGTTGCCGTGCGGGGCAATGCGGGAATTGACCGAGGCCCGGAAAACCCCCGGCGCACGCCCCCCTGGCGCCCCGGCCTCCCGTACGCCGGTCCTCGCGATGTCGGTCCTGAAGCGACGTGAGTCCTGAAGCGACGTCAGTCCTCGTGGCCCAGCTGAAGGTCACGCTCTGTGCGGCCGCCGCCCGCGACCTGGAGGACGGTGGCGACCGGCGGATAGCCCGCCGCGATGACGGTGTACTCGCCGGACGACAAATCAACGAAGCGGAAGGTGCCGTCCGCTCCGGTGGTCAGGGTGTCGACGACATTGCCCGCGGCGTCGAGCAGCGTCACGCGCGCGTCCTCGACGACGCGTCCCGCGCTCGCCCGCACGGCGCCGCGCAGGACCGCGCCGCCCGCCAGCTCCACGTCCTGGCGGGTCTCGCGGGCGGCCTGCACGGTGACGGGCAGCGCGGCGGGCCGGAACGCGGGGGCGCTCGCGGCCAGGGTGTACTCGCCCGCGACCAGCTCCGTGATGACGTAGCCGCCCTCGCGGCCGCTGCGGGTGGTGGCGACGACCTCTCCGCGGACGTCGGTGAGGGTGACGGCGGCGTCCCTGACGGGCGTTCCGTCGGCGGTCACCACGGTCCCTGCGAGGCGGCCCGCGCCACCGAGGACCACGTCGAGCTCGACGGGCCGCTCGCCGACGGTGACGGTGACCGCCTGCGGCTGGTGGCCGCCAGCGGCCGCGATCAGCACGAACGACCCCGACCCCGGCGTCGACAGGGCGTACCGCCCGTCCTCGCCGCTCGCGCCGCGTCCGATCTGCCGCCCGGCCACGTCGATGAGGGTGAGGGCCGCGCGGGGCACCACGGTGCCGTCGGGGTGCTGCACGGTGCCGCAGACGGGGACCCCGGCCGCGTACGCCGTCGTACGGGCGTGCGGGATGGGGGTGGGCTCGGCGGCGGGCGCGTTGGGGGAAGTGGCGCTGGACAACAGGGGGGTCTCCTTGAGGAAGAAGGCGAGCAGCATGCCGAGGACGAGCACCGGCACCAGGTAGAGGAAGATCCGCGGCATCGCTTCGGCGTAGGCCTGGATGTAGCCCTCGCGCAGCGGCGCGGGCAGCGCGTGGACGAGCTGCGGGGTGAGGGACTCGGGGTCGGGCAGGACCTTGTCCGATCCGGCGGGGAGCCGGTCCGCGAGGGCGACGGCGAGCCGGTCGGCGAAGAGCGTCCCGAAGATGGCGGCTCCGACGCTGCCGCCGATCTGCCGGAAGTAGTTGTGCGCGCTGGTGGCGGTGCCGAGGTCGGCGGGGCGGACGGCGTTCTGCACGGCGAGGATCAGGACGGGCATGACCAGGCCGAGGCCCGCGCCGAGCACGGCCATCCAGATGCTGTACTCCAGCCGCGACGTGTCCTCTTCGAGCCGCGAGAGCAGCCACATGCCGATGACGGACAGGGCGCCGCCGAGCACCGGATAGATCTTGTAGCGCCCGGTGTGGCTGATGAGCTGTCCGGAGATGATCGACGCGCCGACGACGCCGCCCATCATCGGCAGCATCAGGAGGCCGGACTCGGTGGCACTCGCGCCGTCGGCCATCTGGAGGAAGGTCGGCAGATAGCTGGCCGCTCCGAAGAGGCCGATTCCGACGACCATGCCCACAAGAGAGGTGATGTTGAAGACGGGATCACGGAAGAGGCGCAGCGGGATGATCGGTTCTGCGGCGTACTTCTCGGCGACGAGGAAGAGCAGGCTCGTCACGACGGCGCCGGCGCCGAGTCCGACGATGACGCGGTCGCCCCACGCGTACTGGGTCCCTCCCCAGCTGGTGAGCAGCACCAGGCAGGTGGAGGCGGCGGCGAGCAGCAGCGCGCCGAGCACGTCGAGCCTGGCCCTGCCGGTGCGCTTGGGCAGCTTCAGGACGAGGGTGACGACGAGGAGCGTGACCAGGCCGAACGGCACGTTGAAGTAGAAGCACCAGCGCCAGGAGGCGTGGTCGGTGAAGAAGCCGCCGAGCAGGGGGCCCGCGACCGAGGCGAGGCCGAACCCGGCGCCGATCAGACCCATGTAGCGGCCGCGCTGCCGGGGCGGCACGATGTCCGCGATGATCGCCTGTACGCCGATCATGAGGCCGCCCGCGCCGACGCCCTGGAGGGCGCGGAAGGCGATGAGCTGGTCCATCGTCCGGGACCATCCGGCGAGCGCGGAGCCGATGACGAAGACGAGAATCGCGAACTGGAAGACGCCCTTGCGCCCGAAGAGGTCACCGAGCTTGCCGTAGATGGGCAGTCCGATGGTGGAGGTGAGCAGATAGGCGGTGATCGTCCAGGACATCTTGTCCAGGCCGTGCAGCTCCCCGACGATCTTGGGGAGCGCGGTGGCGACGATCATCTGCTCCAGCGCGGCGAGCAGCAGCGCGAGCAGCAGCCCGAAGAAAACCATCCGTACGCGGCGGGGGCTGAGCCCCTGCGCCGTCGGATCGGGGGCCGGGGGCGGCGGCTGTCCCGCGCCCTGTCCGGCGGCCTTCACCAGTGTCGTCCCACCCACGTACTGCTCCCCTCGTCGCGCCTGCGCCGCCAGCTTTCTCGCATTACGCGACAACTGTGAGCAAGCGCGACGAGTCGCCCTTTTGTCGGGCCTCACGGACGTAAGTGCCGGTCGGAGCCCTACGGCGTACAACGGGGCCGAGCGGAAAACCACTCGAAACGGTGAGCGTGAAGTCAACCCTGATGGGCTACGCGGGAGTTGGGGCGGCGAGCGAACCCGCCGCCCCCTCCTTGCCGGTGACGGCCGGTGCTACTTCTCCACCTCGGCGGCGAGGTTGGTGAGGACGGCGTCGTAGATCCGCCCGAGGCCCTTGGGCGCGAAGGTCTTCTCGAAGAAGCCGCCGATGCCGCCCGCGCCGTTCCACACGCTGGAGACGACCACGCGGGCCTTGCCCTCACCGGCCGGGGTGACGGTCCAGGTGGTGACCATGGAGGAGTTGCGGTCCTTCTCGACGAGCTCGCCGTCGGTGGGCTCGCTGACCTCCAGGAGGCAGTCGCGGATCCGCTTGCTGGTGGCCTGGAGCTTCCAGTGGACCAGGGTGCCCTCGCCGTCGCCGCCCTCGCGCACCTCGTACTCGCTGAAGTGCTCCGAAAGGATCTTTCCGCGCGTGCCGCTGTAGTCGGCCAGTGCGTCGAAGACGTCGTCCGGCTGTGCCGCGATGATCCGCTCCGTGGTCGCCTCGACCTGCGCCATTGCACTTCCTCCAGCACTTGGTTTCTCGGGGAGTTCAGGGAGAGCCAACCACCCGGCACACCGGCCCCCCAAATCGGGGCCGCCTCGGCGGGCCTCCTCAGCCCGGCAGCAGCCGGAGCGAGACCCGGAGCGCGGCGCCGGAGCAGGGTGGCGAGCGAGCCGGCGTGGGTGAGGTCGGGGTGGCGTCCGGGCTCAGCGCCGCGGTGACCACCGGGGCGAGCCCGAAGACGGCGGCGGGCAGCCGGCGGGCCTCCCGGCGGCGCGGCCAGGGCGGCGACGGACAGGAACTCGACGAGCAGCTTTCCGATCATGCACCGTGCGTTCGACCTGCCCGTCACCGGACCCGGCGGATCCGGTTTGGCTGGCGGTGGGACGCCACCGCCCCCGTCGCCCGGAACCGGGCCGTCCTCCCGTCATCGCTCCAGCGGTGCAGCCCGGCCTTCTCCAGAACGCGGACGGAGGCGGGGTTGGAGAGCTCGACATCGGCGTGGACGGTGGTGATGTCCGGCGAGGTCAGGGCGTACGCCACGAGGGCGCGGGCGGCCTCAGAGGCGTAGCCGCGACCGCGCCGGGAGGCGACGACGCCGTAGCCGAACTCCACCGAGCCCTCGCTCGGCGGCAGCAGCAGGCTGATGGACCCGACGACGAGACCGCTCTCGCGTTCGATGATCAGCCGGTGGCCGTGCGCGCCGGGGTCACCGGGGTCACCGGGGTCACCAGGACCCTCGGCGATCTGTTCGGCGATGACGCCCGCGATGACACGGTCGCCGTCGGCGGGGAAGTCCTGCGCCCAGTGGGCCGGTCGGCGCCCGGCGAGGACGTCGGCGACCTCGCCTCGGGTCCAGGCCCGCAGCACGAGACGTTCGGTGGTCAGCTCGGCGGTGGTGAGGGAGAAAGAAGACACGCGACACTCCAGGTCGTTTTCTCTGACGACCGGGCCGCTCGCGGTGAGCCCCGCCTCTTCAGGCTGGTTCCTTCAGGCTCGCGCGACCCGGACAAGGGCATGGCGATGAAGCGTCCGGCGGGCCATATTCATCAACCTCCCTCGCCGTGGTGCGGGTCGCGCGTGTCGCGCTTGACGGGACGCTATCAAACAGCGCCGCCCCCAGCCGCCCCCACGCCGCCGTCGCACGCCGCCGTCGCACGCCGCCGTCGCACGATCAAGGGAACATGTGTTCTATTCTGGGGTCACTGCTACCGAGGAGGCGTCATGCGCTGGGAGAACCTCTCCGACGGGCCGCGTCAGACCACCGCTGATGCCGCGCTGTTCGGCGCGGACGCGGTGACGACACGGACCTTCGACACCCCCGAATTCGCGGGGATCACCTTCCACGAGATCCGGGCCAGGTCGATCGTGAACCGCGTGCCGGGCGCGTCCCGTATGCCGTTCGAATGGACGGTCAACCCGTACCGGGGCTGCACGCACGCGTGCGTCTACTGTTTCGCCCGCAAGACCCACAGCTATCTGGACCTGGACACCGGCCTCGGGTTCGACAGCCAGATCGTCGTCAAGGTCAACGCCGCCGAACTGCTGCGGCGCCGACTCGCCTCGCCCCGCTGGGAGGGCGAGCACATCGCCATGGGCACGAACGTGGACTGCTACCAGAGGGCGGAAGGCCGCTATCGGCTGATGCCGGGGATCATCGAGGCGCTGCGCGACCGCGGCAACCCCTTCTCGATCCTGACGAAGGGCACGCTGATCCTGCGCGACCTCGATCTTCTGCGGCAGGCCGCCGCGGTGACGGACGTCGGCATCTCCGTCTCCGTCGGCTTCACCGACCACGAGCTGTGGCGCACCGTCGAGCCGGGTACGCCCGCCCCCGAGCGGCGCCTGGACGTCATTCGCACCCTGACCGAGCACGGCATCGGCTGCGGGGTCCTCATGGCGCCCGTCATCCCCTTCCTGGGCGACCACCCCGATCAGCTGCGCGCCACGGTGCGGGCCATCGCCGCGTCGGGCGCGACCTCCGTGACACCTCTGGTGCTGCATCTGCGGCCCGGGGCGCGCGAGTGGTTCATGGAGTGGGTGGGTCGGCACCATCCGCACCTGGTGCGGCGGTACGAGCGGCTGTACGCGGAGGGGGCCTACGCTCCGAAGTGGTATCAGCGGCGCGTCACGCGGCACGTGCACGAGCTGGCCGAGGAGTTCGGCATCGGCCCCACGCGGTCGGGCCCCACCCGCTCGGGCCCCACGCGGTCGGGCCCCACACACTCAGGACTCACCCGCCCGGGCGCCGCGCGCCGCATCCACGTGCCCGAGGAGCCGGAGCCGGAGCCGACGGCCGGACCGACCCAGCTGACGCTGCTGTAGGAGGCGGCTCCTCCGGCACCGGGCGCGGGGCGTTGTCAGTGCCGTGGTCCACCATGAGGTCATGAGCCGACTGACCCACATCAGCGCCCCCGACGGCGTCGCCCCCGCCACCGCGTACACCCACGTCGTCATGGGTTCGGGCCGACTCATAGCGGTCTCGGGCCAGTTGGCCCTGGACGAGGACGGCGAGCTGGTCGGCGAGGGCGATGCGGCGGCGCAGGCCCGCCAGGTCTTCGAGAACCTGCGGCGCTGCCTCGCCGCGGCGGGCGCCACCTTCGACGACGTGGTGAAGCTGACGTACTTTGTGACGGACATGGCGTACATGCCGGCGGTCCGCGCCGCCAGGGACGCCTTCCTGGACACCGGGCGGCTGCCCGCCGCCTCGGCGGTGCAGGTCGCCGCGCTGGTCGACCCCGGGTTCCTGATGGAGATCGAGGCGTTCGCGGTGGTGGCCGAGTAGATGCCGGACGTGCGGACGCGGGAGATGACCGAGGCGGACTGCGCGACCGTGGCCGAGATCCGCGTGCTCGGCTGGCGCAGCGCCTACGCCGGTCTGATGCCCCAGCCGTTCCTGGACGCGCTCAGCGTCGAGGAGGGCGCCGCCCAGCAGCGGCAGCGGCTCGCGCGCGGCCACGGGGCGAGCGTG
Source organism: Streptomyces sp. NPDC003379 (assembly GCF_053589195.1). Classification (NCBI taxonomy): domain Bacteria; kingdom Bacillati; phylum Actinomycetota; class Actinomycetes; order Kitasatosporales; family Streptomycetaceae; genus Streptomyces; species Streptomyces sp. NPDC003379. Next base: position 185,178 of record NZ_JBSFRK010000004.1, read on the forward strand.
GACCTGGTCGCCGAGCGCGCCGGGCGGATCGTCGGCTGGGCCTGCTTCGGACCGGCGCGCGACGCCGATCTGCCGCCGGGCGAGGCGGAGTTGTACGCGCTGTACATCCACCCCGCGCAGTACTCCACGGGCGTGGGCCGCACGCTGACCCAGGAGTGCCTGGCCCGCTGCGCGGCCGCGGGATACACCCGGCTGCGCCTGTGGGTCGTCGAAGGCAACGTCCGCGCCCGCCGCTTCTACGAACGGGCGGGGATCGCACCGGACGGCGCCCGCGAACCCGACGAGATCGACGGCACGCCGGTCCCGGAGATCCGCTACGCCCTCGGCCTCGGCTGAGCCCACGGCGCCCGGCGCGCGCCGGCACCCCTCCCCCGGCGGCCGAGCCATCCCCGCCTCACTCCGGCGGCCGCGCCATCCCCGCCTCACCCCGACGGCCGCGCCAACCCCCGCCTCACCCCGGCAGCCGCGCCATCCCCGCCTCACCCCGACGGCCGCGCCAACCCCCGCCTCACCCCGACGGCCGCGCCAACCCCCGCCTCACCCCGGCAGCCGCGCCAGCGCCGCCGAGGCCGCCGCCGCGAGTCGGGGGTGGCCGCGCGCCTCGGTCAGTACCGGGCGGGCCCGTCCGTCGCCCAGCGCCCCGAGGCCCTCCACACAGGCCAGCGCGATCTTGCCGTAGGGGTCGTGCGGCGCGAGTCTGCGGCGCAGGGTGGTGATCAGCGCGGGCGCCGACTCGGGAGCGCGCAGCTCCGTCAGGAGCCGCACCGGGTAGAGGGCGTAGGCGACGCGGAGTTCGTTCGTCGCGAGGGCCGCCGCCGCGCGCGCCGTGCGCGGGTCGCCGAGCCGCGCCAGGGCGTGGGCCGCCGCGGCGCACCGCGGGGCGTCCCGGTGGTTGAGGAGGAGGACGAGCGACTCGAAGGCCCTGCGGTCACCGGCGACGCCGAGCCGGACCGCCGCCAGCTCCCGCGCCCAGAGTGGCTGCCCGGGAGAGACGAGCACCTCGGCCAGCTCATCGAGGTCGCCGGTCGCGACCAGCCTCTCGTACTCCCGCGAGGCCCCCGCCTCACCGCGTAAACGTTCCGTCACCGTCCGCAACTCCTGATCCATGGCCGCGAGCCTAAGCCTTACCCGGCGGTCGCCTCACCAGGCGGTCGCGATGTAGATCACAGAGACCGGGAATCGCCATGGACTGGCGCGCTCGTTACTCGGCGGTTAATCTCATGTGAGCGGGGCACACTCCCCGCTAGCACCTCCTCACGACGGCCTGGTGACGCAGCCGTCGTGGGTGCAAGTCGGTTCGGTACCTCAGGTATCCAGTACGGCGTGGCCCGGGACAGGGCCGGCCGACCTCACCGGGCGTGGACTCTGCGCCGCCCGGACACGACACCTTCAAGTTCCGCACGCCCTGCGACAGTTAACGTGTCCGCGTGCGCCCCACAGTCGTCACTCTCTTAATGGAGTCCACGCATGGACACTCCCTTGAACACTGTCGCCGTCATCGGCCTGGGCACGATGGGCACCGGAATCGCCGAGGTCCTGGCCCGTGCGGGCCGTGAGGTCATCGGCATCGACATCAGCCAGGCGGCGGCCACCCGGGCCGTCACGTCCCTGGAGTCCTCGACGGCCCGCGCCGTGCGCCGCGAACGGCTCACCGATGAGGAGCGGCGCGACGTCCTCGCCCGCTTCCGCACCTTCACCGACCTGCGGGCCGCCGCCGACGCCGACCTGGTGATCGAGGTCGCCCCGGAGTCGTACGAGATCAAGCAGCAGATAGTCCGCGAGCTCGACGGCGTCGTGCGCCCCGACACGATCATCGCGACCGGCACCAACGCGCTCTCCGTGACCCGCCTCGCCGCCGAATCGGCCCGCCCCGAGCGCGTGCTGGGCCTTCACTTCTTCAACCCGGCGCCCGCGATGAAGCTCGTCGAGGTCGTCTCGTCCGTGCTGACCTCACCCGCCGCCGTCGCCGCGGTCACCGATCTGGCGCACGCCCTCGGCAAGGAGCCCATCGCGGTCGGCGACCGGCCCGGTTTCGTCGCCGACGGGCTGCTCTTCGGCTACCTCAACCAGGCCGCCGCCATGTACGAGGCGAAGTACGCCTCCCGCGAGGACATCGACGCCGCGATGCGGCTGGGCTGCGGTCTGCCGATGGGCCCGCTCGCGCTGCTCGACCTGATCGGCGTGGACACCGCGCGCACCGTCCTCGAGGCCATGTACGCCGAGTCTCGCGACCGGCTGCACGCGCCCGCGCCCATCCTCAAGCAGCTCAGCGAGGCGGGCCTGACCGGCCGCAAGACGGGCCGCGGCTTCTACACGTACGACGAGCCGGGCAGCGCGGAGGTGGTGCCCGACGCGCTGACCCCGCTGGAGGGCGCGCGGCACGGCGAGGCACGTACGGTCCGCTCCGTCGGCGTCGCCGGGTCCGGGACGATGGCGTCCGGCATCGCGGAGGTCTTCGCCAAGGCCGGCTACGACGTGGTCCTCGCCGCGCGCACCGACGAGAAGGCCGAGGCGGCCAAGGCCCGTGTCGGCAAGTCCCTTTCGCGCTCTGTCGACAAGGGCCGGATGACGGCGGAGGCCGCCGCCGAGACCCTGAAGCGGATCACTCCGGCCGGCTCGTACGAGGCGTTCGCCGATGTCGATCTGGCTCTGGAGGCGATCGCCGAGGACCTGGAGATCAAGCAGCAGCTGTTCGCGGCGCTCGACAAGGTCTGCAAGCCGGGCGCGATCCTCGCGACGACGACGTCCTCGCTGCCGGTGGTGGCCTGCGCCCGCGCCACCACGCGCCCGCGCGACGTGATCGGCATGCACTTCTTCAACCCGGCCCCGGCCATGAAGCTCGTCGAGGTGGTCCGCACCGTGCTGACCGCCGACGACGTGCACGCCACGGTCCGCGAGGTCTGCGCACGCGTCCGCAAGCACCCGGTGGACTGCGGCGACCGGGCGGGGTTCATCGTGAACGCGCTGCTGTTCCCCTACCTCAACAACGCGATCAAGATGGTCCAGGAGCACTACGCCACGCTCGACGACATCGACGCCGCGATGAAGCTCGGCGGCGGCTACCCCATGGGCCCCTTCGAGCTCCTGGACGTCGTCGGCCTGGACGTCTCGCTGGCCATCGAGAAGGTCCTGCACCGCGAGTTCCGCGACCCCGGGCTCGCCCCGGCGCCCCTGCTCGAACACCTGGTGGCCGCGGGCTGCCTCGGCCGCAAGACGGGCCGGGGCTTCCGCGAATATGCCCGGCGCTGAGCCGGCCGAGGAGCGCCCGGGGGCACGGGCGGACTGGGGCGGGCTGCTCGAACCGTCGGGCGGCCCCGTCCCTCGGGAGCACCGCGCCGCGCATATGCAGTACGTTCGTGACATGTCCAAGGCCGCCAAGTCCTCACGTACGCCTGCTACGCCCGACGCCCCGGAGAGCGCCGCGGGCAGCCGTGCCGCCGCCCAACGGCTCAAGATGCGCAGGGAGCTGGCGGCGGCGGCCATGGAGCTCTTCGCGACCAAGGGGTACGAGGCGACGACGGTCGACGAGATCGCCGCCGCCGCGGGCGTCGCCCGCCGGACGTTCTTCCGGCACTTCCGCTCCAAGGAAGAGGCGATCTTCCCGGACCACGACGACACCCTGATCCGCGCGGAGGCGGTGCTGAACGCGGCGCCGCCGCACGAGCACCCGCTGGACACGGTGTGCCGCGGCATCAAGGAAGTCATGAAGATGTACGCGGCCTCCCCCGCGGTCTCCGTGGAGCGCTACCGCCTCACCCGCGAGGTGCCCACGCTCCGTGAGCGCGAGATCGCCTCGGTGGCCCGCTACGAACGGCTCTTCACCCGCTATCTCCTCGGCCACTTCGACGAGCACGCGCACCACGACGGCAACGACGACCCGCTGCTCGCCGAGGTCGCCGCCTCCGCCGTGGTCACCGCCCACAACCACGTCCTGCGGCGCTGGCTGCGGGCCGGCGGCCAGGGCGACGTGGAGAACCACCTGGACCACGCCTTCGCGATCGTGCGGCGCACCTTCGGCACGGGGATCGGCGCGGGCCGCGACACGCTGCCCCCGGCGGCTCCGGCGGCGGTCTCCGCGCAGGGTGAGGTTCTGGTCACGGTGGCTCGAACTGACGCTCCCCTCGACGAGGTCATGCGAACCATCGAGAAGGCGCTCAGAGAGCACGCCTCTTAGCCCGTTCTGCCCATTTCGTCCTTGGCTTTTGAGGGGCTACTACCGGTTGGTAGCAGCCCCTCAGTCTTGCTCCCACCCCCTCTGACCTGCACTGATCGATCATCGGTCAAAAAATATTGGCACCGAGTGTCTTGCTCACTGGCACGCGGTGCCATACGTTGATGTTGTCCGGGCGGCCGGCGTACAGAGATCCTCCGTACGTCGGCTGTCCCCTCAAGCCACGGCTTGCGCGTCCGGACGCCTGCGTCACAGGCACCTCCCACGCCCCACCAAGGCGTTGCCGAGCTTCATCTTTGGCCGAACCGACGGCACACCTCCAGAGCTCCACCAGAACCCCCCGTAACGTCAAGC
>NZ_JBSFRK010000004.1:189800-274131 GCF_053589195.1 Streptomyces sp. NPDC003379
ACCTCCCACGCCCCACCAAGGCGTTGCCGAGCTTCATCTTTGGCCGAACCGACGGCACACCTCCAGAGCTCCACCAGAACCCCCCGTAACGTCAAGCAGCGTTCTCCACAGACCGCTTCTTAGCCGGAGGCAACACCGTGAAGGAAATCCTGGACGCGATTCAGTCGCAGGACGCAAAGCCCGCCGACTTCGCCGCTCTCGCCCTGCCCGACTCGTACCGCGCGATCACCGTGCACAAGGACGAGACGGAGATGTTCGCGGGCCTGGAAACGCGCGACAAGGACCCCCGCAAGTCGCTCCACCTCGACGACGTGCCGATCCCCGAACTCGGCCCCGGCGAGGCCCTGGTGGCCGTCATGGCCTCCTCGGTGAACTACAACTCCGTGTGGACGTCGATCTTCGAGCCGATGGCGACCTTCGGCTTCCTGGAGCGCTACGGCAGGCTCAGCGAGCTCACCAAGCGCCACGACCTGCCGTACCACATCATCGGCTCCGACCTGGCGGGCGTCGTGCTGCGCACCGGGCCCGGAGTGAACTCCTGGAAGCCCGGCGACGAGGTCGTCGCGCACTGCCTGAGCGTCGAACTGGAGTCCTCCGACGGACACAACGACACGATGCTCGACCCCGAGCAGCGCATCTGGGGCTTCGAGACCAACTTCGGCGGCCTCGCCGAGATCGCGCTCGTCAAGTCCAACCAGCTGATGCCGAAGCCCGGCCATCTGAGCTGGGAGGAGGCGGCCTCGCCCGGCCTGGTGAACTCCACCGCGTACCGCCAGCTGGTCTCCCGCAACGGCGCCGGCATGAAGCAGGGCGACAACGTCCTGATCTGGGGCGCCAGCGGTGGACTCGGGTCGTACGCCACACAGTTCGCGCTCGCGGGCGGCGCCAACCCCATCTGCGTCGTCTCCAGCCCCCAGAAGGCCGAGATCTGCCGCGCCATGGGCGCCGACGCGATCATCGACCGCAACGCCGAGGGGTACAAGTTCTGGAAGGACGAGCGCACCCAGGACCCCAAGGAGTGGAAGCGCTTCGGCAAGCGCATCCGCGAGCTCACCGGCGGCGAGGACATCGACATCGTCTTCGAGCACCCCGGCCGCGAGACCTTCGGCGCGAGCGTCTACGTCACCCGCAAGGGCGGCACCATCACCACCTGCGCCTCGACCTCGGGCTACATGCACGAGTACGACAACCGCTACCTGTGGATGTCCCTGAAGCGCATCATCGGCTCGCACTTCGCCAACTACCGCGAGGCGTGGGAGGCGAACCGCCTGATCGCCAAGGGCAAGATCCACCCCACACTCTCCAAGGTGTACTCCCTGGAGGACACCGGCCAGGCCGCCTACGACGTCCACCGCAACCTCCACCAGGGCAAGGTCGGCGTCCTCACGCTCGCCCCCCGGGAGGGCCTCGGGGTGCGCGACCCGGAGCTGCGGGCCGAGCACATCGACGCGATCAATCGCTTCCGCAACGTCTGACGCCCTAAGGAGCAGCGGGACATGACAGAGCGCCAGAAGGACCGGCCGTGGCTCATGCGGACGTACGCCGGTCATTCCACGGCGGAGGCGTCCAACGAGTTGTACCGGCGCAACCTCGCCAAGGGTCAGACGGGCCTCTCGGTCGCGTTCGACCTGCCCACGCAGACCGGCTACGACCCCGACCACATCCTCGCCCGCGGCGAGGTCGGACGGGTCGGCGTACCGGTCTCCCACCTCGGCGACATGCGACGGCTGTTCCAGGACATCCCCCTGGAGCAGATGAACACCTCGATGACGATCAACGCCACCGCCATGTGGCTTCTGGCGCTCTATCAGGTGGTCGCGGAGGAGCAGGGCGCGGACATCACCAAGCTGCAGGGGACGACGCAGAACGACATCGTCAAGGAGTACCTGTCGCGCGGGACGCACGTCTTCCCGCCGGTGCCGTCCCTGCGCCTGACCACCGACATGATCACGTACACGGTGGCCCACCTCCCCAAGTGGAACCCCATCAACATCTGCAGCTACCACCTCCAGGAGGCGGGGGCCACCCCGGTCCAGGAGATCGCGTACGCGATGTCCACCGCCATCGCGGTCCTCGACGCCGTACGCGACTCGGGGCAGGTCCCCGAGGAGAAGTTCGGGGACGTCGTGGCCCGCATCTCCTTCTTCGTGAACGCGGGTGTCCGCTTCATCGAGGAGATGTGCAAGATGCGGGCGTTCGGGCGGATCTGGGATCAGGTCACGCGCGAGCGGTACGGCATCGAGGACCCCAAGCAGCGCCGTTTCCGCTACGGCGTGCAGGTCAACTCCCTGGGACTGACGGAGGCGCAGCCCGAGAACAACGTCCAGCGGATCGTCCTCGAAATGCTGGCCGTCACGCTGTCCAAGGACGCACGCGCGCGTGCCGTGCAGCTGCCCGCCTGGAACGAGGCGCTCGGCCTGCCCCGGCCCTGGGACCAGCAGTGGTCCCTGCGCATCCAGCAGGTCCTCGCACACGAGAGCGACCTACTGGAGTACGAGGACATCTTCGACGGCTCGCACGTCATCGAGGACAAGGTCGCCTCCCTCGTCGAGGAGTCCCTCGCCGAGATGGACCGCATCGAGCGGATGGGCGGCGCGATGGCCGCCGTCGAGTCCGGCTACCTCAAGTCGCAGCTCGTCTCCTCGCACGCCGAGCGCCGGGCGCGCATCGAGTCCGGCGAGGAGAAGATCGTCGGCGTGAACTCCTACGAGTCCACCGAGCCGAGCCCGCTCACCTCGGACCTGGACGGGGCGATCATGACGGTCGACCCGGCGGTCGAGGCGAACGTCGTGAACGCGCTGCGGCACTGGCGCGACAACCGCTGGCAGCCGCCGTTCAACCACCCCCGCCCGTGCAAGGCCCTGGAGAACCTCAAGGCGGTGGCCATGGGCACGGGCAACCTCATGGAGGCCACCCTGGAGTGCGCACGCGCCGGTGTGACGACCGGCGAGTGGGCGGGTGCCCTGCGGGAGGTCTTCGGCGAGTTCCGGGCGCCCACGGGCGTCTCCAGCGCCCCCGTGGCCGTCACCGCCGAGGCGGGCACGCCGCTCGCCCTGGTCCGCGAGAAGGTCGCCAAGACGGCCGCCGACCTCGGCACCGGCAAGCTCCGCTTCCTGGTCGGCAAGCCCGGCCTCGACGGGCACTCCAACGGCGCCGAGCAGATCGCGGTGCGCGCCCGTGACGCCGGCTTCGAGGTGGTCTACCAGGGCATCAGGCTCACGCCCGAGCAGATCGTCGACGCGGCGCTCGCCGAGGACGTGCACGCGGTGGGCCTGTCGATCCTCTCCGGCTCGCACGCCGAGCTGGTGCCGGACGTCCTGGTGCGCCTGCGCGAGGCCGGGGCGCTCGACATTCCCGTCATCGCGGGAGGCATCATCCCCAACAGCGACGCCGAGGACCTGCTGGCGGCGGGTGTCGCCGCCGTCTTCACACCCAAGGACTTCGGCATCACGGAGATCATCGGCCGTATCGTCGACGAGATCCGGAAAGCGAACAAGCTCGACCCTCTGGAGGTCCCCGCATGACTGTGAACCGTCTTCGCCCCCGGCGCTCCTGTCTGGCCGTACCCGGCTCGAACCCGCGCTTCCTGGAGAAGGCCCAGGGCCTCCCCGCCGACCAGGTCTTCCTGGACCTGGAGGACGCCTGCGCGCCGCTCGCCAAGCCGGAGGCCCGGCACACCATCGTCAAGTTCCTCAACGAGGGCGACTGGACGGGCAAGACGCGGGTCGTGCGCGTGAACGACTGGACGACCGAGTGGACGTACCGCGACGTCGTCACCGTCGTCGAGGGCGCGGGCCAGAACCTCGACTGCATCATGCTGCCGAAGGTGCAGACGGCCGACCAGGTCGTCGCCCTCGATCTCCTCCTCACCCAGATCGAGAAGACGATGGGCTTCGAGGTCGGCAAGATCGGCATCGAGGCGCAGATCGAGAACGCGCGGGGCCTCAACAACGTCGACGCCATCGCCGAGGCCTCCCCGCGCGTCGAGACCATCATCTTCGGCCCGGCCGACTTCATGGCGTCCATCAACATGAAGTCCCTGGTCGTCGGCGAGCAGCCGCCCGGCTATCCGGCGGACGCCTACCACTTCATCCTGATGAAGATCCTGATGGCCGCCCGCGCCAACGACCTCCAGGCGATCGACGGCCCCTACCTCCAGATCAAGAACGTCGACGGCTACCGCGAGGTCGCGAACCGCGCCGCCGCCCTCGGCTTCGACGGCAAGTGGGTCCTGCACCCCGGCCAGGTGGAGGCCGCCAACGAGGTCTTCTCGCCCTCCCAGGAGGACTTCGACCACGCCGAGCTGATCCTGGACGCGTACGAGTACTACACGTCCGAGGCGGGCGGCAAGAAGGGCTCGGCGATGCTCGGCGACGAGATGATCGACGAGGCCAGCCGGAAGATGGCGCTGGTCATCTCCGGGAAGGGGCGTGCCGCCGGAATGCGGCGCACGTCCAAGTTCGAGGCCCCGGAGGCGTAAGACACCATGCAGTTCGGCCGCACCTACGAAGAGTTCGAAGTCGGCGCCGTGTACAAGCACTGGCCCGGAAAGACGGTCACCGAGTACGACGACCACCTCTTCTGCCTGCTCACGATGAACCACCACCCCCTCCACATGGACAGCAACTACGCGGAGCGGACGACGGACTTCAAGAAGAACGTCGTCGTGGGCAACTACATCTACTCGCTGCTCCTCGGCATGTCCGTCCCGGACGTCTCCGGCAAGGCCATCGCCAACCTGGAGGTCGAGTCGCTCAAGCACGTGGCGCCGACCTTCCACGGCGACACGATCTACGGCGAGACGACCGTCCTCGACAAGACGCCGTCGAAGTCCAAGAGCGACCGTGGCATCGTTTACGTGGAGACCAAGGGCTACAAGCAGGACGGCACCCTGGTCTGTGTGTTCCGCCGCAAGGTGATGGTGCCCACGGAGACGTACATCAAGGAGCGCGGCGGAGAGCAGCCCGGCCGCCCGGAGCTGAAGAGCCAGGAGAAGTAGTGATGAGCCGACTCGCGCAGACCGCCGGTCTCACCGACGTCCAGCAGGAGATCCTGTCCACCATCCGGGACTTCGTCGACAAAGAGATCATTCCGGTCGCGACGGAGCTGGAGCACCGGGACGAGTATCCGCAGAAAATCGTGGACGGCCTCAAGGAGTTGGGTCTCTTCGGGCTGATGATCCCGGAGGAGTACGGCGGTCTGGGCGAGTCGTTGCTCACGTACGCGTTGTGCGTCGAGGAGATAGCGCGTGGCTGGATGTCGGTCTCCGGCATCATCAACACGCACTTCATCGTCGCCTACATGCTCAAGCAGCACGGCACACAGGAGCAGAGGGAGACCTTCCTGCCGCGGATGGCGGCCGGCGAGGTGCGCGGCGCGTTCTCCATGTCGGAGCCGGGCCTCGGCTCGGATGTGTCGGCGATCACGTCCAAGGGCGTCAAGGACGGCGACGAGTACGTCCTGAACGGTCAGAAGATGTGGCTGACCAACGGCGGAACGTCCACGCTGGTGGCCGTTCTGTGCCGCAGTGACGAAGGACACGCTGAGGGCACCGCCCCGCACAAGTCGATGACGACGTTCCTCGTGGAGAAGGAACCCGGCTTCGGCGAGGTCCGCCCCGGTCTGACCATCCCCGGCAAGATCGACAAGATGGGCTACAAGGGCGTCGACACGACCGAGCTCATCATGGACGACCTGCGAATTCCGGCCAATCGCGTGCTCGGCGGGGTCACCGGCCGAGGGTTTTACCAAATGATGGACGGTGTCGAAGTGGGCCGCGTGAACGTCGCGGCGCGTGGTTGCGGTGTCGCTCACCGTGCATTTGAGCTCGGCGTCTCTTATGCCCAGCAACGCCACACTTTCGGCAAGCCGATCGCTCAACACCAGGCGATCCAGTTCAAACTGGCCGAGATGGCTACCAAGGTCGAGGCCGCCCATGCGATGATGGTCAACGCAGCACGCAAAAAGGACTCCGGGGAGCGAAACGACCTCGAAGCCGGGATGGCGAAGTACCTCGCATCCGAGTACTGCAAGGAAGTCGTCGAGGACGCGTTCAGGATTCACGGCGGGTACGGCTTCTCGAAGGAGTATGAGATCGAGCGCCTCTACAGGGAGGCCCCGATGCTGCTCATCGGTGAAGGTACCGCCGAGATCCAGAAAATGATCATTGGTCGTCGACTGCTCGAAGAGTATCGATTCCAGGGCTAGATGCCCGGTTTAGGGCGTTTTCTTCGCGAAGAAGATCACACCCTGTCAACACTCTTCGGCCGTCGACTCGGCTTCCTGGCTTGCCCAGTTGTGCCTCGCAACCGATAGCATCCGGAGAAAGCCGCCGTCCCCCGTATCACCGCGCGGCATCATCCGCTACGAAGGTCATCCATGCCCCACAGCCAAACCTCTGCACCACGCGACGGCATTCTTCAGGGACGCCTTGCTCGCGGAGCATCGCCGTGGCTCCTGCCGACCGTCGCCACCGCGGCACTCAGCCTCGTCCGCGCGCGCCGCTCCAAGGGCGCCGCGGCCGTCGCCGTCCCCGCCACCGCTCTGGCGGCGGGAATGCTGTGGTTCTTCCGCGACCCCGAGCGCGAGATCGCTCAGGGCCGGGTCATCTCCCCCGCCGACGGCGTGGTGCAGAGCATCATGCCGTGGAAGGACGGGCGTACCCGCGTCGCCATCTTCATGAGCCCGCTGAATGTCCACGTCAACCGCGCGCCCCTCGCGGGCACGGTGACGTCCGTGGAACACATCCCCGGCGGGTTCGTCCCGGCGTTCAACAAGGAGAGCGAGAACAACGAACGCGTTGTCTGGCACTTCGACACCGAGCTCGGCGACATCGAGATGATCCAGATCGCGGGCGCGGTCGCACGGCGCATCGTGCCGTACGTGCCGCAGGGCACGAAGGTGGAGCAGGGCGAGCGGATCGGCCTGATCCGCTTCGGCTCGCGTGTCGACATCTACCTCCCCGAGGGTGTCGAGGTGGACGTCGAGGTCGGTCAGAAGACCGTGGCTGGGGTGACTCGCATTGACCGTGGTTGATCCCGAGACACAGGCCGGCTGGGTGCCGGAGGCCGCGGTGCAGGACGACGCGCCCTGCGACGCCGACGAGATGCCGCTGTCACTGCGCCTCTCGATAGCGGACACCCTCACGCTCGGTAACGCCACGTGCGGGTTCATGGCGGTGTACTTCACCACCACGGGCATCCTCATCCCCTACGTGCAGGGCAGCACCGAAAGCGGCATGGCGCGACACTCCGCCGCGACCGCCGTGATCCTGATGCTCTGCGCGGCCGTCTTCGACCTCTTCGACGGGCTCGTGGCGCGCAAGCTGCGGTCCTCGCCGATGGGCGCGGAGCTGGACAACCTCTCCGACCTGATCAGCTTCGGTCTGGCCCCCGCGTACTTCGTGCTGGTCTACGGCATGGTCGCGGACGACGCGCACCAGCGGGTGGCGGCGGTGGGCGCGATCGTTGTCCTGTTGGCGGTGGTGCTGCGGCTTGCGCGGTTCAGTTGCGTGACCGTGAAGGACGGCACCTTCCAGGGCATGCCATCGCCCTTCGGTGCGCTCACGGTCGTCTCGATCGTGCTCCTGGAGCTGCCCTTCGTGGCGACGCTCCTCGCGATCATCGGGACGGCCTGGCTCATGGTCAGCCGTGTCGAGTACCCCAAGCCGCGGGGCCCCCTCGCGGTGGCCATGCTCGCCTGGATCGTCGCCGCAATGGGGTTGCTCGCGGCCTGGGCGTTCGACGCGCCGGGCGGTCAGCTGCTCCTGCAGACCGGCTGCGCGCTCCAGCTCGTCCTCGGTGCGGTGATTCCCCTCTTCGCCACCGCTCGGAGGGTGAACAACTTCCGCGACAACCGGCGCGAGGCCCGTGCGGCGCAGTTGCCGTAGTTTCTTCCTGTACGCAGCCCTGGGGCCCGAACCATCTGGTTCGGGCCCCTTTGCGTGCCGTCGATCGCCCTTCGGGCTCGTCCTCAGTCGCCGGACGGGCTGAAATTCCGCGCCGCCTCCGCCGCTTCCGGCTCGCGTACGACCTTCATGCCGCCCGTCGCCTCCTTGTCCGGCTGGAGGATCACGCTCTGTTTCGACGAGGGCGCCTTGGGGTCGGTGAAGTTCTGCGGGACGCCGAAGCCCGAGTCGAAGTCGTCGAGGGTCAGCAGGGCCTTGTCGACGCCGTCGCGTGTGAGGTCCTTGTCCGCGCACGCCTTCTTCAGGGCCTCGCCGAAGACGGAGGCCGCAGTCCAGCCCGCCACGACTCCGTTGTCGAGGGAGTCCTTCGGGTGGGCCTTCTTGTAGTCGGCGACGAGCTTCTTCGCCGCCGCCGTGTCCGCGCCGACGGGCAGCGTGGGCGAGGCGACGTAGTAGTTCTTCTCCAGGGCGGGGCCGGACTGCGTGGCGAGGAGCTGGGGGGCGAACGCCGAGTTGTTGCCGATGACCGGGACGTCGAAGCGGCCGGCCGCCGCGACGCCGACGAGGGACGCCGCCTGGCGCGGGCCCGCGCTGATCACGATGGCCTTGACCCCGGCCTTCTTCAGGGCGGAGACCTGGGCGGTCATGTCGTTGTCCGTCGGCTTGATCTTCTGCTCGACGACGGTCAGGCCCGCCTTCCGTGCCATGTGCCGGGAGCCCTTCAGGGCGCTCTCGCCGTAGTCGCCCTCGAAGTAGACGTGGCCGAGCTTGTCGCCCTTCTTGAGGCCCTTCTCCTTCATCAGGAAGTCGATGGCGTTGATCGTCTCCAGGTCGTACGTCGATCCGATGACCCGTACGTACGGGCTGCCCAGGAGGTTCGCCGACCAGGCCTGCGGCAGGACCAGGGCCTTGTCGCTGTCGACGCGCTTCTTGACGGCGGCCACGAACGGGGAGCCGATGAACTGGGCGAAGCCGAGGACCTTCGGCTCCAGCTCGGTGTAGGCGGCGACGGCCTTCTGCGGGTCGTAGCCGTGGTCGCGGACGGTCAGCTTCAGCTTGTGGCCGCAGATGCCGCCGTCCTCGTTGGTCTGGTCCACGTAGAGCTGCTGGGCCTGTGTGACGCTCTTGCCGAGGGTGGCGTAGACGCCGGTCATGTCGGTGAGCACGCCGAGATTGATGGTCCCGCCCGAGATGCCGTCGCCGGTCTTCACCCCTCCCGCGCTCTTCTCGCCGTCGCCGTCGCCGTCGTTCGCCTTGGAGCTGCACGCGGTGAGCGCGAGGAGGGCGGCGAGCGCGGTGGCGGCCGCCGTGGCCCTGGTCAGTGTGTTCATGCTGTCTCCCCTGAGGTGCCTGATGTGCCTGGAGTGGCTGGAGTGTCCTGGGCGGGCCCGCGGCGGCGGGCGGCGAGCCTCACCAGGCCGCCGGGCAGGAAGAGCACCACCGCCACGACGGCGGCGCCGTACAGATACCGGGACGCCTCCCCCGGTGAGATCCCGCCGGTGCCGGGCGCCGAGACGAGGGGCAGCGCGTCGCTGTACCGGGTCAGCAGCTGCGGCAGCAGGGAGACCAGGGCCGCGCCCGCGACCGCTCCGGAGACCGAGCCGAGGCCGCCGATGACGATCATGGCGAGGTACTCCAGGGACAGCGTCATGCCGAAGTAGTCGGGCACGGTCCGCTGGAAGATCAGGGCGAGCAGCACCCCGGCGAGGCCCGCGTACATCGACGACAGGACGAAGACGCCGGCGCGGTAGCGGGCCACCGGCACGCCGATGACACCGGCGGCGACCCGGTGGTCGCGGATGGCGTTCATGGCGCGCCCCGGCCGCCCGCGCAGCACGCCCCGGGCGAACAGCCCGCCGAGCAGGAGCAGCACCAGACCGGCGTACCAGAGCTTCTCCGCCGAGCCGAACGGCACGGCGGCGACGACGACCTCGCGCTCGTCGAAGGTCAGGCCGAAGAGGTTCAGGGGCGGTACGTCACGTCCGTTGGAGCCGCCGGTCAGGTCGTGGGCGTTGAACAGCACATGCTGCCCGATGAAGATCAGTGCCAGGGTGGCGATGCCGAGGTAGGCGCCGCGCAGACGGCCCGCGATCGGGCTGAAGAGGCCGCCCGCGAGCCCGGCGACTGCCACCGCGAGCACGGCGGCGAGCCAGGTCGGCAGGCCGAGCCCCGTCAGGCCGTCGCCGCCGTCACCGGCGAGGACGCAGTAGCCGTACGCGCCGATGGCGAGGAAGAAGGCGTGCCCCATGGAGAGCTGGCCGGTCGCGCCGGTGAGGAGGTTGATGCCGATCGCGCCGATCGCGGCGGCCATCGCGAAGAGGCCCGCCTGGAGCCAGAAGCGGTCCAGGTAGAAGGGCAGGGCGAGCAGCAGGGCGGTCCCTGCCGCCCAGACGTACGTACGACGGCTGCTGAGCGGCGTGCGACGGCGGGGACGTGTGGCGGGGGTGGTGAGGGTGTCAGACACGGGCGAGCTCCTTCGTGCCGAAGAGCCCGGCGGGGCGGATGAGCAGGATCGCGGTCATCACGAGATAGGGCGCGAGGTCGCCGAGGCCGCGCCCGAGGAAGGTCAGCTCGCTCTGGTAGCCGGTGGCGAGCGACTCGGTCACGCCGACCACGAGGCCGCCGACGAGGGCGCCCGTGGTGGAGTCGAGGCCGCCGAGGATCGCGGCGGGGAACGCCTTCAGGGCGGCCAGCGACGTGGCGCGTTCGAGTCCCGGCGTCGGGAAGACGGTGAGGAAGAGCGCGGCCACGGCGGCCAGCGCGCCCGCCACCGCCCACGCGCCGAGCGACACCCTGCCCAGGC
Organism: Streptomyces sp. NPDC003379; assembly: GCF_053589195.1. Taxonomy (NCBI): domain Bacteria; kingdom Bacillati; phylum Actinomycetota; class Actinomycetes; order Kitasatosporales; family Streptomycetaceae; genus Streptomyces; species Streptomyces sp. NPDC003379. The sequence goes on from NZ_JBSFRK010000004.1 coordinate 200,510, forward strand.
GTACGCCCATCAGCGCGGCGGTCTCCGGGCTCTCGGCGGCGGCGCGCATGGCCACGCCCCAGGAGGTGTAGCGGAAGGCGAGCAGGAAGACGGTGATGAGCAGGGCCGCCGCGACGAACGCGGCGATGCGGGTGTGTGCGAGGGAGACCGGGCCGACGCTCAGCACGTCGTCGCCCCAGGGGTCGCCGAGTGGCAGGACGTCGGTGCCGAGGCGCCGGGTCAGCTCGGTGGTGAGCAGGATGTCGACGCCGATGGTGACGATGGCGAGCACACTGTGGTCGGTGCCCCGGTAGCGGCGCATGACCAGGAACTCGACGGCCGCCCCGACCACCGCGGCGCCCGCGATGCCGACGAGGAGCGCCGGCCAGAAGCCGAGGTCGTCGTGGAGGGACGCGGTGATGTAGCCGCCCGCGAGGAGCAACGAGGCATGGGCGAAGTTCACCACCTCGGTGGCGCGGAAGATGACGACGAAGCCGAGTGCGATGAGCGCGTAGACGGAGCCCATCGAGAGGCCGTTGAGGAGGAGTTCGATGAAGGTGGTCATGAGCGGGTGCCCTCCTCACCGGGTCGTTCGCCGTCGTTGCCCTCGCCCAGGTAGGCGCGGATGACCGCCGGGTCGTTCTGTACGTCGGCGGGGACGCCGTCGGCGATGCGGCGCCCGAAGTCGAGTACGGTCACCGCGTCCGCGAGCCGCATCACCACCCCCATGTCGTGTTCCACCAGGACGATCGAGATGCCGAGGCTGTCGCGTACGCCCGCGATGACGGCGGCCGTGCGGCGCCGCTCGTCGGCGGTCATGCCGGCGACCGGCTCGTCGAGGAGCAGCAGGCGCGGCTCCATGCACAGGGCGCGGGCCAGCTCGGCGAGCTTCTGCTGTCCGTAGGGCAAGGCGCCCGCGGGAACGTCGAGTTGGCGTTCGATCCCGACGAACGCGGCGATCTCGCGGACGCGTTCGCGGTGGCGGCGCTCCTCGCGGGCCGCCGCGGGGAGCCGGAGCCCGGCGGCCACGAAACCGGTGCGGGTCAGGCGGTGGCGGCCGAGCAGCAGGCTGTCGGCGACGGTGGCGCGCGGCGGCAGGGCGAGGTTCTGGAAGATCCGGGCGACGCCGAGTCCGGCGATCTGGTGCGGGCGCATGCCGGTGAGTTCGTGCTCTCCGAAGCGGACGCTGCCGCCGGTGGCGCGGTAGACGCCGGACAGGACGTTGAAGCAGGTGGACTTGCCCGCGCCGTTGGGTCCGATGACGGCGTGCACGGTGCCGGGGCGGACGGTGAAACTGACGGCGTCCAGCGCGGTGAGCCCGGCGAAGCGGACGGTCAACTCGTGGATTTCGAGGGGCGGTACAGGCTCTCCGGTCACCGTCGGTCCTCCCACCGGGGCAGCGTCGGCAGCGCGCCGAGGCCCCGGGTCGCGTCGGCGGCGGCGTCCTCGTCGACCACGCCGAGGTAGCGGCGGCGCACCTCGTCGGAGGCGGCGAGCTCGTCGGCCGGGCCCGCCAGGGCGACCTCGCCGACGTCGAGGACGTACGCCTGTGAGGCGAGGCGCAGCGCGAGGGCGGCGTTCTGCTCGACGAGGAGCACCGAGGTGCCCTGGGCGTTGATCTCCCGGATGGTGTCGGCGATGCGGGCGGCCATCAGCGGCGCGAGGCCGAGGGACGGTTCGTCGAGGAGGAGCAGGCGCGGCGAGGCCATCAGGGCCCTGCCCACGGCGAGCATCTGCTGTTCACCGCCGGAGAGCAGCCCGGCGCGCTGGGCGCCGCGCTCGGCGAGGACCGGGAAGAGCTCGTGGACGCGGCGCAGGGCGTCCGCCTTGGCGGCGCGCGACCCGGTCGAGCCGAGCGCCCCCGCGCGCAGATTGTCGGCGACGGTCATCCGGGCGAACACACGTCTTCCTTCCGGTACTTGGGAGATCCCGGCGGCCACCACGCGGTCCGGCGCGAGGCCGTCGACGCGTGTGCCGTCGAAGTGGATGTCGCCCGAGGTGAGCGCCCCGCCCTGGAAGGAGAGGGTGCGCGAGACGGCGCGCAGCAGCGTCGACTTGCCGGCGCCGTTGCCGCCGAGCACGGCGACGACGGTGCCGTCCGGCACGTCGAGCGAGACGCGGCGCAGGGCGCGGACGGGCCCGTAGCCGACCGACACCTCCCGCACGACGAGCCCCGCCCCACGAGCCTTGGGGCCACCGGCACGGTGAGCCTCGCGGCCACCCGCGCCGCGGGCCTTGCTGCCACCCGGGCCGCGAGCCTTGGGGTCACCCGCGCCGCGAGCCTCGGGGTCACCCGCGCCGCGGGTCTCGCGGCCACCCACGCCGCGAGCCTTGGGGTCACCCGCGCCGCGAGCCTTGGGGTCACCCGCGCCGCGAGCCTTGCGGCCACCCGGGCCGTGAGCCTCGGGGTCACCCACGCCGCGAGCCTCGGGGTCACCCGGGCCGTGAGCCTCGGGGTCACCCAGGCCGCGAGCCTTGGGGTCACCCGCGCCGCGGGCCTTGCGGCCACCCACGCCGCGAGCCTCGGGATCAGCGGCGCCGCGAGGCTTGGGGTCACCCACGCGGTGAACCTCCGGGTCACTCGGGCCGCGAGCCTTGCGGCTACCCACGCCGCGAGCCTCGGGGTTACCCGCGCCCCGAGCCTTGCGGCTACCCACGCCGCGAGCCTCGGGGTTACCCGCGCCCCGAGCCTTGCGGTCACCCAGGCCGCGAGACTCAGGATCACCCGCGCCGCGAGCCTTACGGCCACCCACGCCGTGAGCCTCGGGGTCACCCGCGCCGCGGGTCTCGCGGTCACCCAGGCCGCGAGCCTCGGGGGCACCGGCGCCGCGAGCCTCGGGCTCACCCGCGCCCCGAGCCTTGGGCTCGCCCGCGTCGGTGCTGTCCGTGCCCGAGCTCTCCGTATTGGAACCACCCACGTACCGACCCCCAGTTCCGCGCGGCTCGTGCCGCCGTCGCGTGGCGCTCACCCCAGCACCGCGGGACCGGCCCGTCCACGGGGAGCGGGGGAAACGCTGCGGGAGACCAGCGGCGGCGCCCCGCCGTTGTGCACGCGCACAACACCGCGTGTCAGGGGCCTGCGCGGGGGCGCGCCCCCGTGGCATCCTCCGCAGCAACAACGTCCTGGAGCGCGGCGATGGGGGATCCATGACCGGGTTCACGAACGGCCGCAGGCCTCGGACCGGGCACGACTGGAAACTACTCAAGGAGGCGTGCACAGCCCTGCTGCCCCGGCTGCCCGAACTGGTCGACGAACACCTGCGGCAGCTCTCCGAGCACTCGCCGGTGTTCGGGCGCGTCCTGCCGTACGACGTGCACTGGCGCGAGTCCGAGGAGGCCATGCGGATCGGCATCGAGGCGATCTCGGCGCCGCGGGCCTCGCCGCGCCGCGATCTGGAGCACGCGGAGGAGGCGGGCCGCCGCCGCGCCCAACAGGGCCTGCCGCTCGACCTGCTGGTGCACTCGTACCGCAACGCGGGCTATCTGGTCTGGGACTCGCTCCTGGAGGGCGTGGCGGGCAAGGACCCCGAGCAGCTCGCGGTCCTGATGCGCTCGGCGACGATGGTGTGGTCGGCGGTCGACGCGCAGGCGGCGGTGGCGTCCGACGCGTACCGCGCGACGGAGCTGGAACTGCGGCGGCGCACCGACGAGCAGTTGCAGGCGCTGCTGGACGCGCTCCTGGAGGGGCAGACCGCGCCGGGCCTCGCGGCGCGCGCGGCGGCCGGGCTCGACCTGCCCGAGCAGGGGCCGTACGCGGTGGTAGTGCTGCGCGTGGAACGGCGTGACGGGCGCGAGGCGTTCCACCGGCAGATCCAGCGTCCCGGGTTCCGTTTCATCTGGCGGATGCGGACGGACTGCGAGGTCGGCGTGGTCGCGCTCGGCGCGGACGAGGGGCTGGACGGCCTCGCCCGGCTGCTCGACGGGCGGTGCCCGGGGCCCGGCGGCATCAGCCCCGTGGTGCCCGGCCTCGCGGAGCTCGGCCACGCGCGTCGGCTCGCGGAGCTGGCGCTGCGCACCTGCCCGCCGGACGCGACCGGCATCGTACGCCTCGACCAGCGGATGCCGACCGCCCTCGTGGTCAGCCAGCCGGAGCTGGCGGGGCGCCTCGTCGCGGACGTGCTCGGCGAGGTCCTCGCGCTCGAACCGGCGGACCGCGCGGTCCTCCTGGAGACCCTGGACGCGTGGCTGACCTGCGAGGGCTCCGCCGGCCGGGCGGCCGGGCTCCTCTACTGCCACCGCAACACGGTCTTCAACCGCCTGCGCCGCCTGGAACAGCTGACCTCACGGTCGCTGGCGCGGCCGAGGGACCTGGTCGAGGTGGCGTTGGCGGTGGAGGCACATCGGCTGTCCCCTGGGTAGGAGCGCCCCGCCAGGGGCGCGGGGAACTGCGCGAGCAACCCAAGAGAACCCGCACCCGCACCGCACCGCACCGCCCCCGCGAGGAAAGCAAGGCCGGGCAGGCGAGAGAACGGCACGGAAACGGCGGGGCGCCTCGGCCCGGGCGGAGCCAGACCCGGGCCGACAGGCCGAGCGACCTGAGGCCAAGCGACCTCAGGCCAAGTAATCCCGCCCGAGATTCTCCGCGAGCGTCTCCAGAAGCGGCCCCGCCTCTGCGATGCACCGCGCCACATCCGGCTCCACGTCCGTGAGGGCGTACGCGCGGCGAATGCCCGCCTTGCCCAGGCTCTCCGGCGGCAGCGCGAGCCGCCCGCAGACCGCGACGACCTCGATACCCGCGGCGCGGGCCGCCGAGGCCACCCCGGCGGGCGCCTTGCCATGCAGGGTCTGCTCGTCCAGAGACCCCTCACCGGTGATCACAAGGGTGGCCCGCTCCAGCGCGGGCCCGAAGCCCAGCACGTCCAGCATGACCTCGATGCCGGGCCGGAAGCCCGCCCCGAGCCCGACCAGCGCGCCGTACCCGATGCCGCCCGCGGCACCCGCGCCCGGCGACTGCGCGTACTCGGCGGCCTTGGGGCCGATGGACTTCTCCAGGACCGTGGCGAAGTGGGCGAGCGCCGCGTCCAGCGCGGCGACGTCCTCAGGGGTGGCCCCCTTCTGCGGCCCGTACACCGCGGGCGCGCCCTTCGGCCCGGTCAGCGGGTTGTCGACATCGCTGGCGAGCACGATGTCGACGTCCTTCAGACGCGGGTCGAGGCCCGACAGATCGGCGGTGGCCAGCTCCTTGAGCGGCCCGCCGCCCGGCGCGACGGGCTCGCCGTCCGCGTCCAGGAAGCGCGCGCCGAGCGCGGCCAGCATGCCCGCGCCACCGTCGGTGGTGGCGCTGCCGCCGACGCCGAAGACGATCGTGCGGGCGCCCGCGTCGAGCGCGGCGCGGATCAGCTCTCCGGAGCCGTACGTCGTGGAGGTGAGCGGCGCGAAGACACCCTCGGGGAGCAGCTGGAGGCCCGAGGCCTCGGCCATCTCCACCACGGCGGTGCCGTCTTTGAGCGCGTACGCCGCCGTCACCTGCTCGCCGAGCGGTCCGGTGACACGTACGTCCCGGCGTTCGAAGCCGCCCGCGACGGCCGCGGCGACCGTGCCGTCACCGCCGTCGGCGACCGGGAGCGCCTCGACCGACACGCCGGGGGCGGCGCGGCGGAGCCCGGCCGTCACCCGCTCGGCGACCTGCACGGCCGTGAGCGATCCCTTGAACTTGTCCGCGGCGATGAGCACGTGCTGCGCCTGCGCGTGCCGAGCCTGCTGCTCGCGCCGCGCCTGCTGCTCGCGTCCCGCCGTCCTTGCAGCGTCCGCCACCTTGCATTCCCCTTGCTTTCGGCCTTGCTCACGTCAAGGCAGTCGCGCCGCTGCGACCATAACCGCAGGAGGGGCCCCCTGCCCATGGTCGCCTGCGGAGCGAGACGACATTCCCGGGCAGAACGGCTCGGCGTTACCCTTCCCCGATGACCACTCAGGACTACGCCACGTACATAGCGGGCCTCCCGCGCGTCCTCGTCGGGGCCGCCGCGCTCTTCCGGGACGCGCGGGGCCGGGTCCTGCTCGTCGAGCCCAACTACCGCGACGGCTGGGCGCTGCCCGGCGGGACCGTCGAGTCGGACGACGGGGAGACGCCCCGCCAGGGTGCGCGCAGGGAGACGGCCGAGGAGATCGGCCTCGACGTCGTGCTCGGACGGCTGCTCGCGGTGGACTGGGTGCCGCCCGGGCCGCGGCGGGAGCGGCCTCCGGTGGTGGCGTACTTGTACGACGGCGGGGTCCTGGACGCGGACCAGCTGGAGTCGATCAAGCTCCAGGAGGCGGAGCTGCTCTCCTGGCGCCTGGTGACCGACGAGGAACTCGCGGAGCTGCTGCCGGACGGACTCGGCCGCCGGGTCGCGGCCGCGCTCGACGTACTGGCGCGGGGCGACGGCCCGGCGGAACTGGAGAACGGCCACCGGGTCGCCTGACCCGGCGCCCGCCGGGGGCGAAGCCTGCGGCCCCCTCGTCCGAGGCCCGCTGATGCCTCAGAAGAGCGCGTCCTCGCCCCCCGCGGCCCCGCCCTCGAAGGCCAGTAGCCGTTGCTTGCGGGCGAGCCCGCCGCCGTAGCCCGTCAGGCTGCCGTTGGCGCCGACGACGCGGTGGCAAGGGACGATCACGCCGATCGGGTTCTTGCCGTTGGCGAGGCCGACCGCGCGGGACGCGCCGGGCTTGCCGAGGATCTCGGCGAGTTCGCCGTACGTACGGGTCTCGCCGTAGGGGATCCGCTGGAGCTCGTCCCAGACGGTGCGCTGGAACGGCGTGCCGTCGAGCCGCAGCGGCAGGTCGAAGTCTTTCAACTCCCCGGCGAAGTAGGCCTCCAGCTGGCTGATCACCTCGCCGAAGGGCGCCGGGTCGCGGTGGCCGAAGGTCTCCTCCGCCGGCCGGTGGCGCTGCTCGGTCATATAGAGACCGCTGAGGACGCCGTCCGTGGCGACGAGCGTGAGCGGACCGTAGGGGCTGTCGATAAGGGTGTGCAGGCGTTCCTGCGCGCCTTCCTGTGCGCCTTCGTGCGCGTCTTCGTGTTCGCGTTCATGTTCCACGGTTTTCCGTCCCTTACGCGGGGATGTAGTTGATCGGGTGGTCGTCGGTGGCCCACAAGTACTGCACCGCGTACGCCCGCCACGGCCGCCAGGCGGTGGCGCGCGCGGTGAGTGCGGCGGGGGTGTGCGGCAGGCCGAGATCCTTCGCGGAGCGCCGGATTCCGAGGTCGGAGGGGAGGAAGGCGTCGGGGTCGCCGAGCGCGCGCATCGCGATCACCTCGACCGTCCAGGGCCCGAAGCCGGGCAGTTCGGTGAGCTGGGCGCGGACCTCGTCCCAGTCGCTCTCCGCGCCGAGCCGGATGCTGCCGTCGGCGAGGTGGCGTACGAGCGTGGTCAGCGTGGTGCGGCGGCTGCGGGGCAGGGCCAGGGACTCAGGGTCGAGTGCGGCGAGGGCCTCCGGGGCGGGGAAGAGGTGGGTGAGGCCGCCCTCGGGGTCGTCGACGCGCTCACCGTGCGCGGCGACGAGGCGCGCGGCGTGGGTGCGGGCGGCAGCCGTGGAGACCTGCTGGCCGAGTACGGCGCGCACGGCGAACTCCGCCTCGTCGACGGTGCGCGGCACCCGCCGCCCCGGGGCCTTGTCGACGAGCGGCGCGAGCAGGGGGTCGCTCCTCAACTGGTCGTCCGTGGCGGCCGGATCGGCGTCCAGGTCGAGCATGCGGCGGCAGCGGCTGATGGCGATGGTCAGATCGCGCAGGTCGGTGAGGCTGAGGCGGCAGCCGATGTGGTCGGGGTGCGGGGTGAGGGCGACGACTCCGTGTCCGTAGGGGAGGCTCAGGGTCCGGCGGTACGCCCCGTCGCGCCACTCCTCGACACCCGGTACGCCCGTCGCGATGAGGTGCCCGAAGAGGTTGTCGGGGTTGAGCGGGGCGCGGAACGGCAGCCGCAGGGAGAGGACACCGGGCGTGGCGGAGGGCATGGCGGAGGCCGCGGCTCCGGCCCGCTTCGACGCGCGGGCGCGCAGCTCTCCGGGGGCGAGCGCGAAGACCTCGCGCACCGTGTCGTTGAAGGTGCGGATCGAGGAGAATCCAGCGGCGAAGGCGATCTCCGCCATGGGCAGCGCGGTCGTCTCGATGAGCAGCCGCGCGGTCTGGGCGCGCTGGGCACGGGCGAGCGCGAGCGGCCCCGCGCCCAGCTCGGCGAGCAGCTGCCGCTCCACCTGGCGGGCGCTGTAGCCAAGGCGGGCCGCGAGGCCGGGGACGCCCTCGCGGTCGACGACGCCGTCGCCGATGAGGCGCATGGCGCGGGCGACGAGATCGGCCCGTTGGTTCCACTCGGGCGAGCCGGGGCTGCTGTCCGGGCGGCACCGCTTGCAGGCGCGGAAGCCCGCCTGCTGGCAGGCGGCGGCGCTCGGGTAGAAGGTCATGTTCTCGGCCCTGGGCGGCACGACCGGGCAGCTGGGACGGCAGTAGATGCGGGTGGTGAGGACAGCCGTGAAGAACCAGCCGTCGAAGCGGGCGTCCTTCGACTGAACGGCGCGTACACAGCGCTCTGTGTCGGTGTGCATGCGCATCAGCATCGCGGATTCCTCCGGGCGTGACTGGCGAGAATCCGACATCAACGTCGCGCTGCCGGAGCACATGGGCGGGGCACACGGGCGACGCACACGGGCGGGGCTCACGGGCAGGGTCTCACCGGCCGGGCCTCACCGGCGGGGCCTCACGCACCGCGGAGCCTCTTCCACACGGCCTTGGCCGCGTTGTGGCCGGACATGCCGTGGACGCCGGGTCCCGGGGGCGTGGCGGAGGAGCAGATGAAGACCGACGGGTGCTTCGTCCCGTACGGGAAGAGGGAGAGCTTGGGCCGCAGCAGCAGTTGCAGACCGCTCGCGGCGCCGCAGGCGATGTCGCCGCCCACGTAGTTGGCGTTGTTCGCGGCGAGTTGGGGCGGTCCGGCCGTGGCGCGCGCGAGGACGCGGTCGCGGAAGCCGGGCGCGAACCGCTCCAGCTGCCGCTCGATCGCGTCGGTCAGGTCGCCGTCCCAGCCGTTCGGGACATGGCCGTACGCCCAGAAGACGTGCTTGCCCTCGGGGGCGCGAGAGGGGTCGACGACGCTGGGCTGCACGGTGATCAGGAACGGCGCGTCCGGCGCGCGCCCCTCGCGTGAGGCGGCACGCAGCGCGGCGCCGATCTCCGCGCTGCTCGCGCCGATCTGCACCGTCCCGGCGGATCTCGGCTCCTCGGCGGTCCAGGGGACGGGCCCGTCGAGCGCGTAGTCGATCTTGAATACGCTGGCCCCGTACCGGTAGCCGTCATAGGCGCGGCCCAGCCCGGCGATCCGCGCGAGCGCGGTCGGTGAGGTGTCGAAGACGTAGGCCCGCGCGGGCGGCAGATCGTCGAGCCGCTTGACCTCGTAGTCCGTGTGGACGGAGCCGCCGAGGTCCTTCAGATACGCGGTCAGCGCGTCGGAGATGGACTGCGAACCGCCGCGCGCGAGCGGCCAGCCGCGGGCGTGCGCGGCCAGCGCGAAGACCATGCCGACGCCGCCCGTGACGATGCCGTCGAGCGGCGCGATGACATGGGCAACGAGACCCGAGAACAGGGCGCGGGCCCGGTCGTCGCGGAAGCGCCGCGTCAGCCACGTCGCCGGGGGCAGCCCCACGAGCCCGAAGCGGGCGAGGGTGACGGGGTCGCGGGGCAGCGAACTCATCGGCAGGGACATGAAGTCGCGCAGCAGGACGTCCCACTTGGGGAGGAAGGGCTCCACCAGGCGCCTGTACGTCCCCGCGTCACGCGGCCCGAAGGAGGCGGCGGTCTCGGCGACGGAGCGGGAGAGCACGGCGGCGCTGCCGTCCGGGAAGGGGTGCGCCATGGGCAGCCGGGCGTGCAGCCACTCCAGGCCGTACCGCTCCAGGGGCATGGCGCGGAACGCCGGTGAGTTGATGCCGAGCGGATGCGCGGCGGAGCAGGGGTCGTGCCGGAAGCCGGGGAGCGTCAGCTCTTCGGTACGTGCTCCGCCCCCCACGGTGCTCTTGGCCTCGAAGACGGCCACGGAGAAGCCGCGGCGGGCCAGCTCGACGGCAGCGGTCAGCCCGTTCGGCCCCGCTCCCACGACGACGGCGTCAAGCATCGACGGCACCTTCGGACTCCTTTGTCAGCCGATTGTCAGCCGATGGCCACTCCCGCTCAGGATAGGCCGGGGCGCTGCCCGCTCGTCTCAGGCCCCGTTCGCGAGGAGGTCCACCACCCGCCGGGCCGTGGCGGCGTCGCGGGCCACGGTGAAGGGCAGTGCGTTGCCCCCGGCTATTCGGAACGGCTCGCCCGTCAGCGTCAGGGCGGCGCCTCCCGCCTCGGCGACGAGCAGCAGACCCGCGGCGTGGTCCCAGGCCAGCTCCCACGAGAAGGCGACGGCGTCCAACTCGCCCTTCGCCACGGCGAGGTACTCAAGGCCCGCCGAACCGCACGGCCGGGGCCGCACGCCCTCCGCGCGCAGCCCGAGCAGCGCGTGCTTCTGCTCCTCGGTGGTGAAGTCCGGGTGGGAGGTGGCCACTTCCAGTTCCCGCCCCGGCTCGGGCGCCCCGGAGACCAGCGGCCGCCCGTCCAACCACGCGCCCTTGCCGCGCACGGCCCAGGCGAACTCGTCCAGCGCCGGCGCGTACGTCCACGACGCCAGTACCTCGCCGCCCACCGCGAGGGCCACGAGCATGCAGAACCCGGGCTCGCCCCGGACGAACTGCCGGGTGCCGTCGACGGGGTCGACGATCCACACGGGGGCCTCGCCGCGTATCGCGTCGTACGTCGACGGGTCGGCGTGCACCGCTTCCTCGCCCACGACGACGGAGCCCGGGAGGAGGGCGGACAGGTCGGCGGTCAGCTGCTCCTCGGCGCGGCGGTCGGCCACGGTCACCACGTCGTGCGGGCCGCTCTTCTCCACCACGTCACCCTCGGCGAGCTGCCGGAAGCGGGGGGTCACCTCCGCGGCGGCGGCCTTCCTCAAGGCCTCCTCCACGTCACGTACGCCGTGCGTCAAAAACTCTTCGATCATGCATCCATGAGAGCACGCCGCACTGACATCCCGTACGTGGCCGCTGAACGGGACCTTGCCTCCCGCTGAACACGCGTCTCTGGCGGCGCGCCCGGAGCCATACCCTGCCCCGCCGCGAAGCGACGGGCCCTGCTCCTACGAGGCGATGGTGCTGCGGGGCAGACGGGCGGGCGGGTGGGAAACACCGGCCGCGAAGCGGCGGACCAGAACCCGCCCGAGGCGCCCCCGCCAGACTCAGCGGCCCACCGCATACCCCTGCATCCCCCGAGCATTCGCCGCCCCCGACAGCACCCCGCTCCCCGGATCCCGTGCCACCGCGCACAGCCGTCCCTCCGACCACGCGCCGCCCACCAGCACGTCGTGCCCCCTCCGCCGCAGCCCGGCCACCAGCTCCGGAGCCATCCGGGACTCCACCGTCACGCTTCCGGCCCGCATCCCACGCGGGTGGAACGACCCGGGAAAGCTGTCCGTGTGCCAGTTGGGCGCGTCGATCGCGCCCTGTAGGTCGAGGCCGCCCCGTACGGAGGCCCGCAAGGCCACCCCCAGGAAGAAGTGGACCTGCCACTGGTCCTGCTGGTCGCCCCCGGGTGTGCCGAAGGCCATGACAGGGACGCCGTCCTTCAGCGCCATCGACGGCGTCAACGTGGTCCGAGGCCGCCTGCCCGGCGTCAGCGAGTTCGGCAGCCCGTCCTCCAGCCACGCCATCTGAAGCCGCGTACCCAGCGGAAAGCCGAGTTCCGGCACGACGGGGTTGGACTGCAGCCACCCCCCGCTGGGCGTCGCGGAGAGCATGTTCCCCCAGCGGTCGACGACGTCGAGATGGCAGGTGTCGCCCCGCGTCCCCCCGTCCCCGGCCACGGTCGGCTCCCCGCTCCCGGGGGCCGAGCCAGAGCCTCCCGCCTCCCCGGCCTCCCCCGAAGCCACCGCGAGCGCATGCGCGGAGAGCCGCGGCCTCCGCCCGCCGGGCGAGCCGGGCCGCAGCTCGTACGAGGCCTTGTCCGCGATCAGCTGGCGCCGCAGCGCGTTGTACTCCTCCGAGAGCAGCTCCCGGACCGGCACACCGTCCGCGCCCCCGGCACCGGCGTCCCCAGCACCCGCGTCCCCGTACCAGGCCTCCCGATCCGCCATGGCGAGCTTGCAGCCCTCGACCAGGAGATGCACGTACTCCTCGGACCCGTACTCCGGAAGCTCCGCGACGTCCCGGGGCAACAGGGCGAGCTGTTGAAGGAAGGCGGGGCCCTGGCTCCAGGCCCCGGCCTTGCACAGGGTCCAGCCGTTCCAGTCGTACGTGACCGGGTCCTCGTAGGACGCGGACCAGCCCCGCAGATCCTCCGCCGAGAGCGTCCCGACGTGGCGCTCGCCGCTGGTGTCCATGGTGGGCCGCCCGGCCTGCCGCACGAGCGCCTCAGCTATGAAGCCGGCGCGCCACACCTCGCGCGCGGCATCGATCACCGCGGCCCGCGACCCCGCCCGCGCAGAAACCCCCGCCTCCGCCTCCGCCTCCGCCTCCGCTATGAGCCGCCTCCACGTCGCCGCGAGCGCCGGATTGCGGAACAGCTCACCGGTGCGGGGCGGTTCACCCCCGGCAGGGCCCCCACGGAGATAGATGTCGGCGGACGACGGCCACTCCTTCTCGAAGAGCTCCCGCACCGTCTCCACGGTCTCGCCGACGCGCTCGACGGGGGCGTGCCCGTCCTCCGCGTACCCGATGGCGTACTTGAGGACATCGGCGAGCGACTTCGTGCCGTGGTCCCGCAGCAGCAGCATCCACGCGTCGAAGGCGCCGGGCACGGCGGCGGCGAGCGGGCCGGTGCCGGGCACCAGTTCGAGCCCGAGGGAGCGGTAGTGGGCCACGGTGGCACCGGCGGGCGCGGGCCCCTGCCCGCAGAGCACGCGCACGTCGCCGCCCACGGGGGCGAGGATGATCGGGACCTCACCGGCGGGCCCGTTGAGATGGGGCTCGACCACGTGCAGGACGAAGCCCGCGGCGACCGCGGCGTCGAAGGCGTTGCCTCCGTCCTCCAGTACGGCCATCGCGGACTGGGAGGCGAGCCAGTGGGTGGACGACACCATGCCGAAGGTGCCCTGGAGAGTAGGGCGGGTGGTGAACATAGGGCCTCTCGCCTCGTTGTTTCCGCGCAAACGGCGGTCCAGCAGGTATCGGCACCCTGCTGCCGAGCTGCGACTGTGTCAACGCGCGGCGCGCTGGAGCGGTTCCTCACCACACGCCCCCCTGCTTCGAAGCCCCCTGGCGTTACAGCCCCGCCGCGGCCTTCCGCCGGAAGGCCGCCCACGCCTGCTCCGGCACGTCCTTCCGCAGGAGGACGTCGGCCGCGGTGCACGCCAGTGCCTGCGCCGCGGCCAGCATCACGTCCCGCCCGCGTGGCCCGGCGGCCGCCTGTGCGAACCGGGGTGTGTGGTCGGAGCCGTCGGAGCCCATGATGGCGACGAACGGATGGATCGCCGGCACGCGCGTGCTGACGTTGCCGATGTCCGATGAGCCCAGGTGGACGCCCGGCGCGGGCTCCGACAACCGGATGCCCGCCCGGCCCAGGTGGCGGGTGAACAGCCCGGACAGCACCTCGTTGTCACGGAAGTGCTCGTACCGGCCGCCCACGTCGGTCACCTCCGCCCTCGTACGGGTGGCGAGGGCGACGCCCTGCGCGCAGGAACGCAGCTCCTCCACCAGTTCCTCCAGCGCGGACGTAGTCCCTCCGCGCAGTCCGAACAGCCCTTCCGCGTACGCGGGGACGATGTTCGTGGCCCGGCCCCCGTCCGTGACGATGCCCTGGATGTGCGATCCGGTGGGCAGCCGCCTGTCGAGTACGCCGAGCGTGTTGAAGAGCTGGATCAGTGCCCCCAGCGCGTCGATCCCCTCCGTCGGATTGCCGGTCGGGTGCGCCGCCCGCCCGTGGAAACCCACCCGGACCTGTGCGCTGGCCGTCAGCGGCGCCCATGCCCAGTCGTAGACGCCCGGATGGAACATCAGCGCCGCGTCCACCCCGTCGAACAGGCCCGCCGCCACCTCCGTGACCTTGCCGCCGCCGCTCTCCTCCGCCGGTGTCCCGACGGCCAGCAGGGTCCCGTCGATCTCGCCGAGCGCGGCCCGCACGGCGAGTGCCGCGCCGAGGCCCGCCGACGCGATCAGGTTGTGGCCGCACGCGTGCCCGAGCAGCGGCAGCGCGTCGTACTCCATCAGCAGGGCGACGCGGGGCCCTTCGCCTTCGCCTGTCGAGGCCCCCGGGGTCTCCATGGCTCCCGTGCCCGTACGGGCGGCGAAGGCGGTCGGCAGCCCGGCCACCTCGCGCTCCACACGGAAACCCTCCCGTTCGAGCTCACCGGCCAGCAGGCGGGCCGCCCGATGCTCCTCGTAGGCGGTCTCCGGTTCCCGGTGCAGGGCGAGGCTCACGTCCCAGAGCCGGTCGGCGCGGGCGGCCACCTCCTGTCCGACGCGGGCGTAGACAGCATCCATGGTGTCGGGCATGTCGGCCTCCTCGGGCGTGGGCAGTCGCTGCGCATACGCACGTATTCCACCGAAAGCGGTGCGCGAAGCCCGCGCCGCGGTTGGGTCGCGCACCTGACCGCGCTGGTGGTCCACGTCCGGCCACAGGCGGTCAGTCGATCCCCCGGGCCCGTCTGAAACGGGCGAGTCCGTCGGAGAGTTCGACGAGCGGCTCGGGGTAGTCGTAGCGCGCCCTCTCCTCGGCCGGCAGCTTCCACGGCTCGTGGACCGCGGCGCCCCGCAGTTCGCCCAGCTCGGGCACCCAACGACGTACGTACGTACCGTCCCGGTCGTAACGCTTGCCCTGGAGTACGGGATTCAGCACCCGGTTGGGGCGGCTATCCGTGCCGGTGCCGGCCATCCACTGCCAGTTGAGCTGGTTGTTGGCGAGATCGACAGTCGGCGAGAAACGCCTCCCGGTTCGGCCCCGCGAACCCGATCCCGTCGATGACCCGGTCACGAACGAAGAGCGGCACCACGGCATCACCACACGCGAGCGCGGCGCGCAGCGGCGGATGGTCGTGCACGCGGAGATCGGAGGTGAACAGGACGACCGAGGTGATCATGGCGCCGCTCCTGTGGGACCGGGAGGGGGTCTGGTACCGGTGCCGGTGCCGGTGCCGGGGCTGCCGCCAGTCCCCGTGCCGCCCTCGCCCCGCCGCCCCGCCTCCCTGGCCGCCGCCTTGGCGATGTTGCGGGCCATTCCGCCGAACACCACCGCGTGGAACGGCGAGACGCTCCACCAGTACGCGTGGCCGAGCAGCCCGTGGGGGTGGAAGAGGGCGCGCTGGCGGTAGCGGGTGCGGCCCTCGGGGTCGCGGTCGGCGTGCATTTCCAGCCAGGCGAGGCCCGGCAGCCTCATTTCGGCCCGTAGCCGCAGGAGCCGGCCCGGATCGATCTCCTCGACCCGCCAGAAGTCGAGCGAGTCGCCGACCCTCAGCCGTGCCGCGTCCCGGCGGCCCCGCCGCAGGCCCACGCCGCCGACCGCGCGGTCGAGCCAGCCCCGCGCGGCCCAGGCCAGCGGGAAGGAGTACCAGCCGTTGTCGCCGCCGACCCCCTCGATGATCCGCCACAGGGCTTGCGGCGGGGCGTCGACGGTGATCCGGCGGTGGTCGGTGTAGAGGCTGCCGCCCGCCCAGTCGGGGTCGGTGGGCAGCGGGTCGCTCGGCGCGCCGGGCAGCGCCGCCGACGACCATCGGGTGACGACCTGCGCCTCCTTCACCCGCCGGAGCGCGAGCGCGAGCGCCTCGTCGAAGGGGATCGGGGCACCGGGCGGGTCGGGCACGTACCGCCCGATGTCGTGCTCATCGCAGACCACCTCGTTCCGCAGCGACTCCGCGAGGGGCCGGGCCAGCGAGCGGGGCACCGGGGTGACGAGGCCGATCCAGAGGCTGGAGAGCGCCGGGCTGAGCATCGGCACACGCACGATGAAACGGTGCGGCAGCCCGGCCACCACCGCGTACCGCCGCATCATCTGTTCGTACGTGACGACGTCGGGGCCGCCGATGTCGAAGGCACGGTTCACGTCGGGCGGCATGCGCGCGCTGCCGACGAGGTAGCGCAGGACGTCGCGTACGGCGATGGGCTGGATGCGGGTGTCGACCCAGCTCGGCGTGACCATGACGGGCAGCCGTTCCGTGAGGTACCGGAGCATCTCGAAGGAGGCGGAGCCGGAGCCGATGATGACGGCCGCGCGCAGCACGGTGGCCGGGACCTCCGCGCGCAGGAAGATCTCGCCGACCTCCGCCCTGGAGCGCAGGTGCGGCGAGAGTTCCTCGGGCGGTACGTCCGCGGGGGTGAGGCCGCCTAGGTAGACGACGCGCCGCACACCGGCGGCGCGGGCTTGTTCCGCGAAGGTCTCGGCCGCCTTGCGGTCGGTCTCCTCGAAGCGGGCGCCGGTGCCGAGGGCGTGCACCAGGTAGTACGCCACGTCGATGCCGCGCAGCGCCGCGGCCAGCGAGGGAGCGTCGGTGACGTCGCCTCGTACGACCTCGGTGCGGGGTGTCCAGGGGTGGTCGCGCAGCTTCTCCGGCGTGCGGGCCAGGCAGCGTACGCGGTATCCGGCGTCGAGGAGCTCGGGGACCAGACGGCCACCGATGTAGCCCGTCGCTCCCGTCACCAGGACGTGCGGGCCCGGCACCAGGACGTGCGGACCCGGCTCGTCGCCCGGCCCCGCGCGAACGCTCATCGCTTCCTCCACCTGCTCACCCTCGCGTCGCCCCGTCCCTCCTGCCTCATCTTCCGTCGGACCGGGCATTCCGGCACTCGGCTAGCGTGGGGATGATTGCGAGACAGTGAGCCGAGGGGCGTGACGCGCGTCCCGGGGGCTCGGAGCACTTGGAGGACGTACGGTGCACGGTGAGTACAAGATCCCCGGCGGCAAGCTCGTCGTGGTGGATCTGGACGTCGAGGGCGGCGAGCTGCGGCGCACGCGCGTGGCCGGCGACTTCTTCCTCGAACCGGACGAGGCGCTCGACGCGATCAACGGCGCGCTGGACGGCGCCCCCGCCGACACGGACGCCGCGGGCCTCGCCGCCCGCATCGAGGCGGCCCTCCCCGAAGGCACCGTGATGTACGGCCTGACGTCGGAGGGCATCGGCATCGCCGTGCGCCGCGCCCTGGCGCACGCGACGGACTGGACCGACTACGACTGGCAGCTCGTCCACGACGGGCCGCAGCAGCCCGCCCTGCACATGGCCCTGGACGAGGTGCTGACCCAGGAGGTCGCGGCGGGCCGGCGCCCGCCGACGCTGCGGGTGTGGGAGTGGGGCGCCCCTTCGGTGATCATCGGCAGCTTCCAGTCGCTGGCCAACGAGGTCGATCAGGAGGGCGCGGCCCGGCACGGGATCGATGTCGTGCGCCGCGTCTCGGGCGGCGGCGCGATGTTCGTGGAGCCGGGGAACACCATCACGTACTCCCTCTCCGTGCCCGACGCCCTCGTGCAGGGACTCTCCTTCCAGGACAGCTACGCCTATCTGGACGACTGGGTGCTCGGCGCTCTCGCCGACATGGGCATCAAGGCGTGGTACCAGCCGCTCAACGACATCGCGACGGAGGCGGGCAAGATCGCGGGCGCCGCGCAGAAGCGTGTGGTGGGGCCCGGTGGGGGCGCGGGCGCGGTCCTGCACCACGTGACGATGTCGTACGACATCGACGCCGACAAGATGCTCGAAGTGCTCCGCATCGGCAAGGAGAAACTCTCCGACAAGGGCACCAAGAGCGCCAAGAAGCGGGTGGACCCGTTGCGCCGCCAGACCGGTCTGCCGCGCGAGACCGTCATCGACCGCATGATCGATTCCTTCCGTTCCCGCTACGGCCTCACCCGGGGGAAGGTCACCGACGCCGAGCTGGCCCGGGCCCAGGAGCTCGTGCGCAGCAAGTTCGGCACCGCCGAATGGACGGCCCGGGTGCCCTGACGGACGGCGGACCGGGTGCCCTGACGGCGGCCCGGGTGCCCCGACGGGCGCAGGTCAGCCCTCGGGGCTGCGCTGCCAGGCGGTCGTGCCGAGCATGCCCGTCTCGCCGATGTCGAGGCCGCCCTCCGGTTCGATGGTCCGGCGCGGCGCGCCCTTGGCGGGGCCGATCTCCACGTAGACGCCGCTGCCCCGCTTGGTGGCCGCGTCCACGGCGGAGTACCGCCAGACCAGTGAGGTGTACGCGGACTCCCCCGGCCTCAGCCTGACGCGGCTGGGGCCCGGGTCGTCCATGGTGGTGACCGGCTCGGTCCCCTTGAGCACCGTCACGTCGAAGAGCTGCCGGTCGACGCCGCGTACCCGGATGTCCGGGTAGCCGTTGAGCTCGCGTACGCCCTTGCCGCAGTTGGTCAGCGTCACCGACATCGCGCGCAGCCCCATCGCGGCGGTCACCATGCCGGGGGACACGCTCAGCCCCGACTTCGGGCAAGGCGGCGCGGTCGGGGCCGGCGCGGTCGGGGCCAAGGTCGACGTGGTCGGGGCCGGGGTCGGCGCGGTCGGCTCGCGCTCCGGGTTCACCTCGCGGTCCAGTTCCGCGGAGAGCCCGCATCCGGACATGAGCAGGGCCGTCACCGTGAGCGTCACGGCGTGCGTGAGCGGCCTCGGCAGCGATGCCGCTCTCCGGCTCCGTCCCGGTTCTGGTCTCTGTCCCGGTCCCTGCCTCGGTATGACGGTCACGCAGGGATCATGTCACGGCCACGGACGACGCCCCTTTCGATCGATTCCGTCTCGGCCACGGCTACGGCTACGGCTACGCGGTCCGCGCTGTCACCAGGCCCGACTCGTAGGCGAACACGACCAGTTGGGCCCGGTCGCGCGCACCGAGTTTGACCATCGCGCGGCTCACATGCGTCTTCGCCGTGAACGGGCTGATGACCATGTGCGCGGCGATCTCCCCGTTCGTCAGCCCGCGAGCGACCAGGGCGGTCACCTCGCGCTCGCGGCGGGTGAGCCCTTCCAGGCCGGGCGCGGAGGCCCGGTCCGGCGGCCTGGCGACGAACTCGCCGATCAGCCAACGGGTCACCGAGGGCGACAGCAACGCCTCGCCGCGCGCGACGACTTCGATGCCCTGCAGCAGCTCGGCGGGCTCGGTGTCCTTGAGCAGGAAGCCGCTGGCCCCGGCGCGCAACGCGTCGAAGACGTACTCGTCGTGGCCGTAGTTGGTGAGGATCACGACGCGCACGGCCGCCAGGCGGGGTTCGGCGACGATCCTGCGGGTCGCCTCGATACCGCTCATCACGGGCATCTGTACGTCGATGAGGGCGACGTCGGGCACCTGCTCACGGACGACGGCGACTCCCTGCCCGCCGTCGGCGGCCTCCCCCACGACCTCGACGCCTTCCTCGGCGTCGAGCAGCGCGCGGAATCCGGCCCGCATCAACGCCTGATCGTCCACCAGCACGACGCGGATCACGCCCGCGCCCTCTCCCACTCGGCGCCCCGCTCGGCCTCCTGCTCGGTCTCCCGCTCGGTCTCCCGCCCGGTGCGGGCCTCGTCCCCGGCGGCGGCATCGGCATCCCCCGCCGGCCGCCGCCTCCCCACGCCGCCCTTGATCGGCAGTTCCGCCCGCACCGCGAACCCGCCGCCGTCCCGTGGCCCCGCCCACAGCCTGCCGCCCAGCGCGGAGACGCGCTCCCGCTTGCCTGTGAGGCCGGTGCCCTCCACCGGCGGATGCCCGGGGGCGGCCGTTCCGTCGTCCTCCACCCGGAGAGCCAACTGCCGTTCGCCGTAGTCGAGTCGGACGCTCACCAGGGCAGGCCCGCCCGCATGGCGCGCGGCGTTGGTCAACGCCTCCTGCACGATGCGGTACGCGGCACGGTCGAGCGCGGGCGACAGGGGCCGCTCGCGCCCGGTCACCGTCAGCTCGACGGCGAGCCCCGCGGCGCGGGCCCGCTCCACGAGCAGCGCGGGGCTGCCGGTGGGCTCGTCGGTGCGCAACACGCCCAACGTGGCCCGTAGTTCGCGCATGGCCTCGCCGCTGGCCTCCTGAATGGCGAGCAGCGCGGGCGGTATCTCCTCGCCCCGCTTGCGCGCCAGGTGCACGGCGACGCCCGCCTGCAGCTTGACGATCGAGATGCTGTGCGTGAGCGAGTCGTGCAGTTCGCGGGCGATCCGCAGCCGCTCCTCACCCGCTCTGCGCAGCGCCGCCTCCTCCCGGGTCCGCTGACAACGGCCTCCCTCCCGTGGACCGCTCCCTCGCTACTCCCCCGGTAGTAGCGCCGCCGCCCGGCGCCCCCGGTGGCGTAGCCCCAACTCCCTTCCCCCGTACGACGCCCGCCGTGCCCGGAACGGCGAGCATCGGCACCTCCAGCACCCGTGATCCGAAGGAGCCCGCAGTGAACGCACGCCCCAACGCCCGTCGGCTGCGGCGCGGGCGCCCTCACGCGGACGGCGGCACGCCTGGCGGGCCGGGGCCACGCGGTCGGCGTGGACATCTCGGCCCCGCTGCTCGAACGGGCCCGCGACCGCACCGCGTCCGAAGGCGTCGCGAACGTCACGTACGAAAGGGCGGACACCCAGACGCACCCTTTTCCGGCGGCCGGGTACGACGTGGCGATCAGCCGGGGCGGGGTGATGTTCTTCGCCGACCACGCCGCGGCGTTCGGCAACATCGCGCGCGCCCTGCGCCCCGGCGGCCGCCTCGCGTTCGCCTGCCCGCAGCCCGTCGGGTCCGGCGGTGAGGAGGCACAGGCGTTCGGGCACCTCGCGGAACTGCTCGCCGACAGCGGCGGCGGAGGTCGCGAAGGTGACGAACGCCTCGGCGACGACAGTCCCGAGGCCGCCTACCGGGCCGACGCCCATACCGCGATGGCCTCCCTCTCCGACCCGGACCGCGTCCACCAGGCCCTCGACGCCTGCAACGCCTTCGACGACGTGACGGTGACCTCCCTGTCCATCAAGACGTACTGGGGCGAAAGCCCTGCCGACGCCGTCGACTTCGTACTCTCCCGCCCGCCGGGCCACACGGTCCCCGCGGACAAGCGAGCCGCCCTGGAGGACATCTTCCGCCCCTACGCGACCGACGCCGGGGTACGGATGCGGGGCGCGGTCTGGCTGGTGACGGCGGTGCGTCCGAACCCGGCGCGCTGAGGGGGCGAAATCGGCCGCCGCCCGCCCACTCCCCCACAGGGCCGCGGGGTTGTACAGTCCATCCACTCCGCGTGAGATCGTCGGCACCCGCACAGCGCGCCCTGCCCCTGTCACGAACGGCGGCCTGCCCATGAACGACGCCTGCCCTCCTCCCGCGGAGAACCTCACCGCGACAGCCGATCCCCGTTTCACCAACGAGGACCTGCTGCCCGTCCCCCCTGAGCGGCGCACCTGGGGGGTGTACAACTACGCCGCTCTGTGGGTGGGCATGGCCCACAACATCCCGTCCTGGACGCTCGCTTCGGGCCTCGTCGCCCTCGGGATGGACTGGAAGCAGGCCGTGCTCGTGATCGCGCTGGCCAATGTGATCGTGCTGCTGCCGATGCTTCTGACCGGGCACGCGGGGCCGAAGTACGGCATCCCCTTCCCCGTGCTCGCCCGCGCCTCGTTCGGGCTGCGCGGCGCCAACCTCCCGGCGCTGATCCGGGCGGCGGTGGCGTGCTGCTGGTTCGGCATCCAGACCTGGATCGGCGGCCAGGGGATCTTCCTGCTCATGGGCAAGATCTTCGGCGGCTGGGCGGAGGTCTCGCAGGTCGGCGGTTATCCGTGGACGCTGTGGCTCTGCTTCGTGGTCTTCTGGGTGTTCGAACTCGCCATCATCTACCGGGGGATGGAGGCCCTGCGGCGGTTCGAGAACTGGGCGGCGCCGTTCGTGATGGTCGGCGCGGTGGTGCTGCTCGTGTGGATGGCGACGGAGGCGGGCGGGTTCGGTCCGCTGCTGGACCAGCCGTCCGAGCTGGGCTGGGGCGCGGACTTCTGGCGCGTCTTCTTCCCCTCCCTCATGGGGATGATCGGCTTCTGGTCCACGCTCTCGCTCAACATCCCCGACTTCACCCGCTTCGGTAAGGGGCAGCGCGCGCAGGTGTGGGGGCAGACGCTCGGCCTGCCGACCACGATGACCGCCTTCGCCCTTCTGTCGGTCCTGGTGACCTCGGGTTCGCAGGTGGTTTACGGCGCGGCGATCTGGGACCCGGTGGAGCTCGCGGCGAAGACGGACAACGTCTTCGGTCTGCTCTTCGCCCTGGTCACCGTGCTGGTCGCGACCATCTCGGTGAACATCGCCGCGAACGTGGTCTCACCCGCGTACGACCTGTCGAACCTCGCCCCGAAGCTCATCGACTTCCGTGCGGGGGCGCTGATCACGGGCGTGGTCGGCGTGCTCGTCATGCCGTGGAAGCTGACCGCGACCCCGGAGCTGTACATCTTCACCTGGCTCGGCGTGGTCGGCGGGCTGCTCGGCACGGTGGCGGGCGTGATGATCGCCGACTACTGGATCGTACGCCGCACCGTCCTGGACCTCCCGGACCTGTACCGACCCCACGGACGCTACTGGTACACGGCGGGCTGGAACTGGCGGGCCCTGCTCGCCTTCGCCGTCGGCGGAACGCTCGCGGTGGGCGGCTCGCACTCCGCACCGGGAAAGGGGCCGTTCCCCGCGGACGGCCTGATCCCCGCACTGGAGCCGCTTGCCGACTACGGGTGGGCGGTCGGGCTCCTCGTCGCCCTGGGGTTGTACTGCCTGACCAGTGTGGCTCACCGGGATCGGCGCTCGTAGAGCCGGTGGGTGCGGAAGTGGACACCGCCGACGGCTCTGGCGGCGCCGTTGGACGCGCGGTTGTCCTCCAGGACCCAGGAGAGCTCCCTTTCGGTGTAGCCGAGGCGGTACGCGGCGCGGAGGCTCTCCGTGAGCAGCGCGTAGGCCATGCCGCTGCCGCGATACTCCTGCTTGATGCCGAGGGCTACGAGACGGGCCCGGTCGACCGTGCGCAGGGCCCTTCTGAACCGGAGCAGTCCGAGGGGCAGGCCGTACGAGGTGAGACGGCCGCGGGCGGCGCGCAGCGCCTGGTTGATGTCGGGGAGCCAGAGCACGAAGGCGACGGGTTCGTTCTCGACTTCGGCGATCTGGAGAAGCTCTGCGGGAAGGAAGGGCCGCAACTCCCGCACCCAGTGCGCGAATTCGCTGTCGGTCAGGGGGATGGAGGCGTAGTTCTCGGCCCAGGCGTCGTTGTAGATGCTTCTGACGACGGCCATGTCGGCTTCGAAACGCGCCGGGTCCATGGGTCTGATCCGCGTTCCCGGTGTGCGCAGGACCTGTTCGGCGGTGCGCCCTACGGCCGCCGGGGGTTCGCCGTCGCAGGACATCGGCACCCGGTACGAGAGCAGGTCCATGGCCTTGACGAAGCCGCATCCCTCCAGCAGGGCGGAGTAGTAGGGCCGGTTGTACGGCATGAGGACGGTGGGCGGCCCGTCGAAGCCGTCCACCAGTACACCGCATTCGTCATTGGTGGAGAAGCTCAGCGGCCCGAGCATCCGGTCGAGACCCCGCTCGGCCAGCCAGCCCGCCGCCGCGTCGAGGAGCGCGGCGGCCGCCTCCGTGTCGTCGGCACACTCGAAGAGGCCGAAGTGACCGCACCGGGCGTCATGGCGCGACTGGAACCGCGGGTCGATGACGGCGGCGATCCTGCCCACGGGGGTGCGCCCGCGCCGGGCCAGGAAGAGCCGGACGGCGCCCGTCTCGAAGAACGGGTTGCTGCCCGGATCGAGGAAGGCTCGCCGTTCCCGTTCCAGCGGGGCGACCCAGTGCGGGTCGTCGCGGTAGACGGCGTAGGGCAGGCGGATGAAGGCGGTGGTGTCCGCGCGGCCCCGTACGGGGGTGACGGTGACGGGCGCGACGGTGGCGGGCGTGACGGTGACGGCCGTACTGCTCATCGGCCACGCTCCGGAGTCTGTGCCCGGGTCACCGCGGCGGGTCCGGGGATCAGGCCGAGCCTGCGCCCGGCGGTGGCGAAGGCGTCGATGATGCGGTCGATGTGCTGATCGGTGTGGCACGCCTGCAGGGCCGTCCGGATCACGCACTCGCCCTCGGGGACCGCGGGAGCGCTGACCGCGTTGGTGAGAACGCCCTCGTCCAGAAGCGCGTTCCACATCGGCGCGCACCTCTCCGCCTCGCCGATCCGCACCGGGACGACGGGTGTGACCGACCGCCCGGTGTCGTACCCCAGGGCGCTCAGCCCCTTGTTCAGTCTCTCGCCCAGCTCAAGGACGCGTGACCGCCGCCACGGTTCGGACTCGATGATGTCGAGGGCGGCGAGGCCCGCGCCCAGCGCGGCCGGGGGCATCGACGCGGAGAACGTGATCGAGCGCGCCGCGTACCGCAGATACTCGATGACGTGCGCGGGGCCCGCGACGATGCCGCCGGTGGAGCCGAAGCACTTGGAGAGGGTGCCGGTGTGCAGGTCGATCGCGTCCGGCACGCCGAAGTGTTCGCCCACGCCGCGCCCACCGGCCCCGATCAGCCCGATGTCGTGGGCGCCGTCGACGACGAGCCGGGCCCGGTAACGGCGTGCCAGCGCCGTGAGTTCCGGCAGCGGGCACAGGTCGCCCTCCATGGAGAACATGCCGTCCGTGACGATCACCTTGGCCGCCTCGGGGGTCGCCGCGTCCGCCGCCGCAAGCCGCTCGGCCAGATGTGCCGCGTCAGCATGCCGGTACGGGAAGCGGCGGGCGCCTCCGAGCCGGATGCCCTCGACCAGCGAGGCGTGGTTGGCGGTGTCGCTGAAGACGATGGCGCCCCTGCCCAGGAGCGCCGAGACGGCCAGATTCGCCTGGAATCCCGTCGTCACCACGGCGGCCGCCTCGGTGCCGAGAAACGCGGCGAGCCGCTCTTCCAGCTCCACGTGTATCGGCAGGGTGCCGTTCATGACCCGCGAGCCCGAGCAGGAGGAACCATACTTCTGGACCGCTCGCGCCGCGGCGCCGGTCACCCGGGGATCGGTGGACAGACCCAGATAGTCGTTGGAGCCCGCCTGGACGACGACCCTTCCTTCCACCACCACCTCCCCGCACTCCGCTGCCGGGTGCATGGGCCGGTAGAAGGGACGGTCTCCGCTTCTCACCATGGTCAGAACGGATGCGGGAATCGACTCCTGGTCCCTGTCGAAGATGTCCGCCATAGAGCTCACAGTCTCCCTTGCGCGCGTCGGTGCAGCCGGCTCGGGTGAGCAGCTCACCGGTGAGGGCGTCACCGGCACAACGTCACGGACGATGAAGGGACACGCACCCGCGGAACGCTTCAGCGGCCAGGACCACCCCGTCGGACCCGAGATCGAGCGGGCGTACGAAAGTCGCGTCACGCGCTGCGAACACCTGCCCAGAATCGTGGCAGGCGTACGCCCGGTAGCCTGAACCGTATGGAATCGGACCCGCATGACTCCGGCCGACTGCCCGGTTGGGAGGTCGTCCGCCCGCGCGGGGGCACGCCGTTCGACGGTGTGGCGGTGGCCGGGTTCCGCGACCGGGACGCGGTCGGCCTCGACGCGCGGGTGCTGCCCCAGCCGGCCGTGACGGTCGTGTTCGAACTCGGGGACGACGACATCGTCGTGGAACGGGCCGCCGGAAGGCGGGCGTTGCGCAGTCTCGTCGCCGGTATGTCGCCCGGTGCCGCCCGCATCCGGGGGCGGCACGTCGACTGTGTCGAGGTCCGCCTGTCGCCCGTCGTGGCGTACGCGTCGCTGGGCATCGCCCCGTCCGAGCGCGAGGGGGAAGGCGTGACCGACCTGGGGGATTTATGGGGGCGTCGGCTGGGCGTCCTGCACGAGCGGTTGGTGGCCGCGCCGGGATGGGACGGGCGCTTCGCCGTCCTTGAGGCGTTCCTCGCCGAGCGGATCGGATCGGGGCCGCGGATGGACGCGGAGGTCGCGGCCGCCTGGCGGCAGATCGTCGCGCGGCGGGGGCAGGTGCGCGTCAACGACCTCGCGGCGTCCTGCGGTTGGAGCCGCAAGCGGCTGTGGTCCAGGTTCGGCGCCCAGATCGGGATGACGCCGAAGCGTGCCGCGATGCTCGTCCGCTTCGACCGGGCCGTGCGCGGCCTCTCGGCGGGCCGGGACGCCGCCGAGACCGCGGTGGCGTGCGGCTACGCCGACCAGTCCCATCTGCACCGCGACCTGCGGGAGTTCGCGGGGTGCACACCGGGAGCGCTACGAGCACTGGGCGCGTCGGCAGGCGAACAGTTCGGCGGCGAACAGCTCAGCGGGGAACAGCTCGGCTGGGAACATTCGTCCAAGACGTGAACCCCCGGCGCCGGTGAGGGTCAGGGCATGTGGAGCCATGACCCGACAGACATCACCGAGAGCGGCCCCGCGGACGCTCCCACCCTCGTCCTGATCCACGGCCTCGCCGGTTCGACGGCCTGGTGGGACGCCGTGGTCCCTGAGCTGGCACGGGCCCACCGCGTCATCCGCCTCGACCTCCCCGGGCACGGCAGGTCGGCGCGGCCGTCCCGAGGCGGTTACGACATCCCGGCCCAGGCCCGTCGGGTCGCCGCAGCCCTGGACGGACTCGGCGTACAGCGGGCCGCCGTGGCCGGGCACTCGACGGGCGGCCTGGTGGGCACGGCGCTGGCCGAGCAACGACCGGACCTGGTGGGTGCGTTGGCGCTCATCAACACCGGTCCGAGCCCCGACGCGCGCCTGCCGGAGCCCTGGCCGGGGCGCCTCGTCACGGTGCCCGTGCTCGGCCGGTGGGTGTGGCGCATGCGGAACGACACCACGATCCGGCGGGGCCTGGACACCGCCGTCGGCCCGGAGACCACCCTCCCCGACCGGGTCGTCATGGACGTGCGCGGCATGACCTACCTCGCGGTCACCGCGACCTCACGGGAGTCCCTCACCTACCTGAGCGAGCGCGAACTGCCGTCCCGGCTGTCCCAGTTGGACATACCCGTCCTGGTCATCTTCGGGAGCCAGGACCGCCGGTGGCGTCCTTCGTCCGCCGATCGCTACCGCGTCGTACCGGGGCTGCGGCTCGAACTCCTCCCCGGCGTCGGCCACACGCCGATGCTCGAAGCGCCCGGGCGCACCGCGGAGCTGCTGCTCGCGTTCACCTCGCCGCTCAGGCAAGCTCCGGGATGACGGAGGTTCCGTACGCGTCGATGACGTCCTCCCGGGCGTCGTGCATCGCGTACACGGCGAACTGGTCGACGCCCAACTCCCGTAGCTCCTTGAGCCGTTCGAGGTGCGTTTCGACGGGGCCGAGGAGACAGAACCGGTCGACGATCTCGTCGGGCACGAAGGCGGTGTCGGGGTTCCCGGCCCGCCCGTGGTGGCTGTAGTCGTAGCCCTCGCGCGCCTTGACGTACGCGGTGAGGGCCTGCGGCACCACCGACGACCGCTCGCCGTACCGGGCGACGAGATCGGCGACGTGGTTGCCGACCATGCCGCCGAACCACCGGCACTGCTCGCGGGCGTGCGCGAGGTCGTCGCCGACGTACGCGGGCGCGGCCACGCAGATCCTCACGTCGGCCGGGTCGCGCCCCGCCGCGGCGGCCGCGTCCCGTACGGCCTTCACCATGTACTCGGTCAGATAGGGGTCGGCGAGCTGCAGGATGAAGCCGTCCGCCCGCTGCCCGGCGAGCGCGAGCGCCTTCGGGCCGTACGCCGCCATCCACACCGGCAGCTTCCCGTCCCGCACCCACGGCAGCCGCAGCCGCCGCCCGTCGATGTCCGCCTCGCGCCCCTCGGCGAGGTCACGGATGACGTCGATGGCCTCGCCGAGCCGGGCCAGCGTGTGGGGTCTGCGGCCCGCGACGCGCATCGCGGAGTCGCCGCGCCCGATGCCGCAGACGGTGCGGTTGCCGTACATGTCGTTGAGCGTGGCGAAGGTGGAGGCGGTGACCTCCCAGGTCCTGGTGCCCGGGTTGGTGACCATGGGGCCCACCGTCAGCCGCGTGGTGTGTTCGAGGATGCGGCTGTAGATGACGAACGGCTCCTGCCACAGGACCGCGGAGTCGAAGGTCCAGCCGTAGCGGAAGCCGTTGCGCTCCGCGCGCCGCATGAGTCCGACGACCGCCGACGCGGGCGGATCGGTCTGCAGCACAAGTCCGAAATCCACAGCGGGACCTCCTGGTCTCGAAGGTGATCCGAGAAGGGACAATCGTGGACTTCCCCTTGGTCCTTGGCAAGAGGACCGTGCCGCGTCAGACGCCGTGCGCGGGGGCGGGGGCGGGGGCGAGCGCGGACAGGTAGTCGTCGAGGAGTTCGACCTGGCGCTGCGGCGGGAACGCCGGGGCGTCGAGCAGGGCCTGCACCACGAGGCCGAGCACGAAGGCCTGGGCGCCGGCGGCGATGCGTACCGGGTCTCCGGGCGTCAACTCGCCGAGCCGCTGGGCCCGCTCCACCAGGTCGCGCAGCCTGTCGCGGCTCTGCGCGTACCTGCGCGCGTGGTCGGCGCTCAGTTCGGGGTCGGCGAGCGCGGTGTCCCAGGAGGAGACCCAGATGCGGTTGCTGTCGGTGGCCTCTTCCGTCAGCGGCAGGACGTCGAGGAGCGCGGCCCGTACGGCGGACATGCCCTGCCCCGCGGTCGCGGTGCGCCGGGGGCGGGCGGCGGTGCGCCGCTCCAGCAGGTCGAGGGCGTAGGCGACGAGGTCGCGCTTGGTGCGGAAGTAGTGGGTGAGCAGGCCGGTGGTGGCGCCGAGTTCGGTGGCGACGGCGCGCATCGTCAGCCCGCCGAAGCCGTGCGCGGCCAGCACCCGCCAGACCGCCTCGGAGACGTCGCGGCGGCGGGCCTCGTGATCGCCCTTGGTCCGTGGCATGCTGCTACGGTACATAACCGTAACGCTTGTTGTGTGAATGGGGCCCGATGTTCTCCCTCTCCCTCACCCTCCCGCTACGGGGCGATGCCCGGCTGCGTCCCCTTGAGAGTCGGCACGCCGAGGAGTTCGCCGCCCACCTGGACCGGGCGCGCGAGCACATCCGGCCGTGGGTGGGGCGCGGCTTCGTCACCGATGACGTCGACGGCGCGCGGGCCACCCTGCGCCGGTACGCCGAGCGGCAGGCCTCGGACGGCGCCCGCCTGTACGGCATCTGGCTGGACGGCACGCTGGTCGGCGGCGTCATGTTCGTGGCCTTCGACGCGGCGGCGGGCTCGTGCGAGGTCGGCTGCTGGCTGGAGCCCGCCGCCGAGGGCCACGGCCTGATCACCGAGGCGTGCCGCACGCTGCTGGAGTGGGCGTTCACCACCCGGGGCCTGCACCGCGCCGAGTGGCGCTGCCGAGCCGACAACGACCGCAGCGCCGCGGTGGCCAAGCGGCTCGGCATGACACTCGAAGGGGTGCAGCGCGAGGCCTGGCCCTACGCCGGCACCCGTTACGACAAGCAGAACTGGGCGGTTCTGGCCCGGGAATGGCGCGGTTAGTCCAGGTACTGGCACGTGCCGCGCGCGGTGTACGCGCCGTGACCGGTGCGGCCGGTGAACTCCCGGCCGGTGATGACCGGTTCGCCGCGCGACAGGACCGTCTCCACCCGGCCGGTCAGACGCTTGCCCTCGTACGCCGAGTAGTCGACGTTCATATGGTGCGTGGCCGCCGAGATCGTCTGCTCGGCGTGCGGGTCGTAGATGACGATGTCCGCGTCGGCGCCCGGCGCGATGGTGCCCTTCCTCGGGTACAGGCCGAACATCCGGGCCGGTGACGCGCAGGCGATGTCGATCCAGCGGCGCCGCGAGATGCGGCCGTCGACCACTCCCTGGTGGAGCAGGTCCATGCGGTTCTCCACGCCCGGCATCCCGTTGGGGATCTTGGAGAAGTCGCCGCGCCCGAGCTCCTTCTGCCCCGAGAAGCAGAACGGGCAGTGGTCCGTCGACACCACCTGGAGATCGTTCGTGCGCAGGCCGCGCCAGAGTGCCGCCTGATGCTCCTTCGGGCGAAGCGGCGTACTGCACACGTACTTCGCGCCGCCGAAGTCCGGCTCGGCGAGGTTGTCCGTCGACAGGAACAGGTACTGCGGGCATGTCTCCCCGAAGACCGGCAGCCCCTCGTCCCGCGCCCGGGTCAGCTCGGCCACGGCCTCCCGCGCCGACACGTGCACCACGTACAGCGGCGCCCCCGCCACCTGCGCGAGCTTGATGGCGCGGTGCGTCGCCTCGGCCTCCAGGAGCGCCTTCCTGACCTCGCCGTGGAAGCGGGGATCGGTCTCGCCGCGGGCCAGCGCCTGCTCCACGAGCACATCGATCGCGATGCCGTTCTCGGCGTGCATCATGATCAGCCCGCCGTTCTCGCCGGCCCTCTGCATCGCGCGCAGGATCTGCCCGTCGTCCGAGTAGAAGACCCCGGGATACGCCATGAACAGCTTGAACGAGGTCACGCCCTCCTCGATGAGCCCGTCCATCTCCTTCAGCGTCGAGTCGTTCACATCCGACACGATCATGTGGAAGGCGTAGTCGATCGCGCAGTTCCCGGTGGCCTTCGCATGCCACGCGTCCAGGCCGGACCGCAGCGCCCTGCCCTTGGACTGCACCGCGAAGTCGACGATGGTGGTGGTGCCGCCCCAGGCCGCCGCCCGGGTCCCGGTCTCGAAGGTGTCCGACGAGAAGGTGCCGCCGAACGGGAACTCCATGTGCGTATGGGCGTCGACGCCACCGGGGATCACATACTTCCCGGTGGCGTCGATGACGCGGTCGGCGGTCCACGCGCTCGCCGCGGCGCTGGTGCTCGCGGCGAGCGCGGCGACCCTGCCGTCCTCGACCAGCACGTCGGCGTGGGTCTCCTCGGCGGCGGTGACGACGAGGCCGCCGCGGATCAGGGTGCGGGTGCTCATGTGGTGCGCTCCCTTTTCTGCACAGGGGTACGTACGTGACAGGGGTGCGTACGTCGACAGGGGTACGGGGGACGACAGGGGTACGGGGTCGACTAGGCGCTCCGCAGGGCCTCTCCGAGGATGGCCGCGCCCTCTTCCGCCTCCGCCACGGTCAGCGACAGCGGTGGGGCGACGCGCAGGACGCTGGTGCTGTGGCCGCCGCCCTTGCCGATGAGCAGGCCGCCCTCGCGCGCCGCTTCGAGCACCGCGGCGGCCGCTCGCTGGTTCGGCTCGTCGGTGCCGGGCCCGACCAGTTCGATGCCGATCATCAGGCCGCGCCCGCGCACCTCGCGTACGACGGGCAGCTGGGCGCAGATCGCCCGCAGCCGCTCTATCAGCAGGCCCCCGACGCGCCGGGCGTTGCCCTGGAGGTCGTGTTCAAGGAGGTACGAGAGGTTGGCGAGGCCCGCCGCCATGGTGACCGGCGAGCCGCCGAACGTCGAAATGGAGTTGGCGTCGAGGGAGTTCATCACCTCGGCGCGGGCGACGACACCACCGATCGACATGCCGTTGCCGATGCCCTTGGCGAAGGTCAGCATGTCCGGCGGGCCGTGCTGGGCGTGCGCCTGCCAGCCCCAGAAGTGCTCGCCCGTGCGGCCCCAGCCGGTCTGCACCTCGTCGGAGATCCACAGGATGCCGTGTTCGTCCAGTACTTCGCGGAAAGCGGCGTACAGTCCGTCGGGCGGCGAGGTGAAGCCGCCGACGCCCTGGATCGGCTCGGCGATCAGCGCCGCCACTCCCCCGCGCGCCTGCCCGAGCATGTCCCGCAGGTCGGCGACGCAGGCCGCGGTGAACTCGGCGTCGCTCAGCGCGGCGTACGGCCCCCGGCTGCGGACGCCGCCGTGCACGTACAGCGTCTGGAGCGGCGAGAGGCTGGTCGGCGACCACGACTGGTTGCCGGTGATGCCGACGGCCGTGAAGGAGCGACCGTGGTAGCTGTTGCGCATCGCCAGGATCTGGTTGGAGCGGCGGTGGGCGGTGGCGAGCAGCAGCGCCGCGTCGTTGGCCTCGGTGCCGGAGGTGGTGAAGAAGACGCGGGCGTCGGGGATGCCGGACAACGCCGCGACGCGCTCGGCGAGTTCGACCATCGGGCGGTCGAGGTAGAGGGTGGAGGAGTGGATGATCCGGCCCGCCTGTTCGCTCACCGCCTTGGTGACCTCGGGCAGGGCATGTGCGGTCATGGTGGTGAGGATGCCGCCGAAGAAGTCGAGGTACTTCCTCCCGTCGGCGCCCCAGACGTACCGGCCCTCGCCGTGGGTGAGTTCGAGGGGCTGCTGGTAGTAGAGCGCGAGCCACTCGGGCAGCACCGCCTTGTGGCGGGCGTACAGGTCGGTCACGGCTGCACCAGCCCTTCGTAGGCGTCGGGGCGTCGGTCGCGGTAGAACGCCCACTGCCTGCGTACCTCTTCGATGAGCCCCAAGTCGAGGTCCCTGACGAGGAGTTCCTCGGTCTTGTCGCTCGCGGGCTCGCCGACGAACTGGCCGCGCGGGTCGACGAAGTACGACGTTCCGTAGAAGTCGTTGTCGCCGTACTCCTCCTGGCCCACGCGGTTGATCGCGGCGATGAAGTACTCGTTGGCGACGGCCGCCGCGGGCTGCTCCAGCTGCCAGAGGTGCGAGGAGAGGCCGCGGTGGGTGGCGGAGGGGTTGTAGACGATCTGGGCGCCGTTGAGGCCGAGTTGGCGCCAGCCCTCCGGGAAGTGGCGGTCGTAGCAGATGTAGACGCCGACCTTGCCGACGGCGGTGTCGAAGACGGGCCAGCCGAGGTTCCCCGGCTTGAAGTAGTACTTTTCCCAGAAGCCCTTGACCTGGGGGATGTGGTGCTTGCGGTACTTGCCGAGGTAGCTGCCGTCGGCGTCGACGACGGCCGCGGTGTTGTAGTAGGACCCGGACTGCTCGACCTCGAAGACCGGGACGACGATCACCATGCCGGTCTCGCGGGCGAGCGCCTGCATGCGTGTGACGGTGGGGCCGTCCGGCACGGGCTCGGCCCAGCGGTAGTGCTCGGGCTCCTGGACCTGGCAGAAGTAGGGGGCATTGAAGACCTCTTGGAACCCTATGACCTTCGCGCCCTGCCGAGCCGCTTCGCGGGCGTGCTCCTCGTGCTTGGCGATCATGGATTCGGTGTCGCCCGTCCAGGTCGCCTGGACTAGTGCGGCGCGTACGACGTTGACCATGAGCTGCTCCTTCACTGCCCTGGGGAGGACTGTCCTGAAGAGAACATCAGAGAGCTTCTACGCCCGTAGAGACTCTCATGATTCGTACCCGGGTGGGCCGGAAACGGGCGGAAAGCGGCACGGGACCAAGGGGGTCAGGTGTTGAACCCCGCGACGCGCAGGGCGTGCACCAGGTCCCAGTGGTGC
The DNA here is from genome assembly GCF_053589195.1 of Streptomyces sp. NPDC003379. Taxonomy (NCBI): domain Bacteria; kingdom Bacillati; phylum Actinomycetota; class Actinomycetes; order Kitasatosporales; family Streptomycetaceae; genus Streptomyces; species Streptomyces sp. NPDC003379. Next base: position 233,599 of record NZ_JBSFRK010000004.1, read on the forward strand.
TCCTCGGAGACCGCTCGGGCCGTCTCCAGGAGCAGCGGGATGAGGCGGTGCGGGTCGGTGTGCGCGCAGCGGGCCGCGTCCTCGGGGGTGCGGACGCGGAGGTAGGAGTCGAGGAGGGCGCGGGCCTCGCGCTCCCTGCCCGCGTCGATCAGCGCGAGGATCGCCTCGGCGATCTCCGGCGCGGGGCGCGCGACGCCCTGCCGCAGCAGCTTCCGGCAGTCGTCGGCGCGGCCCGCCCCCGCGAGGGCGTCCGCCAGGGCGACCAGCGGGCCGGGCGGCAGCGAGGCGGCCTCCCACAGGAGGGTCGCCCAGTCGGCGGCCAGGCCCGCGCGGTGCAGTTCCACGGCCAGCGACGGCAGGCGGGGGGCGGGCCAGGCCGCGGCCTCCACCAGGACGGCGTGGGCCTCGCCGGTGCGGGCCGCGCCGCGGAGCTGAAGGAGGGTTTGGACGGTGGCGGTGGTGTCGGCGCCATCAGTGGCGTCGGTCGTGTCGTCGGGGGCTTGAGGCCGGGGCTGGGGGGTCGCGGAGGCGTGCGTGGCGGGCTCGTAGCGTGCGCCGCGTGGGGTGGCTCGTGCGGGGTCCGCCTCGGGGGCGAAGAGCGAAGGCGCCTCGGCCTCCGTGCCCGTACCTGTACCGGTATTCGTGTCCGTGTCCGTGAGGCCCGCGAAGCGGGCGCCGCGGGGGGCTCGCCGGGGGCGTTCGTGCCCCTCGGGGATGTGGTCGGAGCCGTAGGGGTCGGGCCCGTCCGGTCCGTCCGGTCCGTCCGGCGGAGACGCCGTGCCGAGGTCCATCCACGCGGGGCGCTCCGCCGCGTCCAGGCGGTCCATACGTTCCTGGAGTTCCGCGCACCTGGCGGTCGCACGCTCGTGGTCGTCCCGGACCCACGCCAGGTCGAGGTTGATGCGGTCGGCCTCGTCCGGGCCGGTCGCCTCGGTCAGCTGCCGACCGAGTTCCGCCTGCCGTTCCAGGGCGATCCGCTGCTCCCCGAGCATCATGTCGAGCCGGGTGCTTAGGAGCTCGCGGGCGCCGGGCCGGGCGTCGTACGCGGTGAGCGAGGCGCGGTGCAGGGTGCGCGCTCTGTCCGTCTCGTGCTCGGCCTCGGGGATGCCGCGGTCCGCCGCCAGGTCGTGGAGCAGCGCCTGCACCACGTCCCAGGGCGGTACCTCCGTGCCGTCCAGGCAGGCGCGCATGCCGTCCGGGTCCCGTTGCCAGAACACGCCGCACCAGCCGGTGGACTGATCGAGCCGCCCCAGCAGATCCCTCAAGTACCTTGCGAACTCCCCCGCCTGTTCCGGGAGTTGTCCCACTGCCATCTGACCAGCACCGCCCCGTGGAGCCTGGAGTCTTCCGGTCCGGAAGATAACACCAGACGTGTTACGGGACGACTACACGCAGTTTTCCGGTACGGTCTCGCGCCGCCTCCCACGCCAGGCGGGCCGGAGGAAATTGACGCCTTTGCGTTCTGCACGACGATCACGGCACGTGACAGCATGGTCACATGACGGATGGACGGCCCGCGGGAACGGCCTCGCCGACGGTGGGAGCGGAGGAGGAGTACCTGCTGGTCGATCCGGTGTCACGCGAGTTGAGCACCGAGGCCGCGAAGGTGGTGGCCGAAGCCTCGCGCGAGCTCGGCGACCGGGTCACCACGGAGATCACGCGTTACCAGGTCGAGGTGCGCACCGACCCCCACGCCAGCCTGGGCGCTCTGGCCGAGCAGGTCCGCGCCACGCGGGAGACAGTGGCACGGGCCGCCGCGCGTCAGGGCCTGCGCATCATCTCCAGCGGTACGCCCGTCCACGGCCCGCCCGGCCCGCCGCCGCTGAGCGACGGCCCCCGTTACGCCCGGAGCGCCGCGATGTTCCGCGCCCTGGACGACGAGCAGAGCGCCTGCGCCTGCCACATCCACGTCGGCGTCGCCGATCTGGCCACGGCGCTGCGGATCAGCAACCACCTGCGCCCATGGATTCCCCTCCTCATAGCCATCACGGCCAACTCGCCGTACTGGGCGGGACGGGACACCGGCTACCACAGCTGGCGCACGACGATGTGGGGACGCTGGCCGGTGGCCGGCCCCCCGCCGCACTTCGACTCCCCCGCCCACTTCGAGGATCTCGTCGCCGGTTTCCTCGCCACGGGCGCCGTCATGGACCGCGGCGGCCTGTACTGGGACATCAGGCCCTCCCACCACGTGCCGACGCTGGAGTTCCGCGCCGCCGACGCCACGGCCACCGCCGACGACACAACGCTCCTCGCCGGCATCGTCAGAGCCATGGCCGCCACCGCGCTGGCCGCGATCCACGCGGGAGAACCGGCGTTCCGGCCACCGCCGGAGCTGCTGCGCGCGGCCTGCTGGCGCGCGGCACGCGACGGCCTGGCCGGCGAGGTCATCGACCTGTCCACCGGGCGTCTGTCCCCGGCCACCACCCAGGTGGACCGGCTCCTGTCCCGGCTGCGCCCCTCGCTCCACGAGCACGGTGACGCCGACCTCGTCCACGCCCTCTGGTCGCGGCTGCGCGCCCACGGCAGCCGGGCCGAAGGCCAGCGCGCCGCCTACCGGCGAGGCGCCGGCCTCACGGACGTGATCGACCATCTGATCTCCACGACCACCCCGGCCGGCCACAACGACACCCGGCCCGGCTGACAGCCCGCCGGGCCGCTCAGGCGACCGCCGCCAACTCGCACCGCAGGACGATCTCGTCCAGCGAAAGGCCCAGCACGGAAGCCAGCGCCGCCACAGTGAAGAGCGCGGGCGTAGGCGCTCGCCCGGTCTCGATCTTCCGCAGCGTCTCGGCGGAGAGCCCCGCCTCCGCCGCCACCGAGACCATGCTCCGCCCAGCCCGCGCGTCCCGCAGCAGACGCCCCAGCCGCTCGCCGCGCTCACGCTCTTCGGGAGTCAAAGGAGTCCGAACCATGCGCCCATCGTACGACCCCCATTTAAATACCGGTATAGTAATTGGCATGGTTGAACTCAAGACGGCACAGTCGATCGACGCGATGCGTGAAGCGGGCCGCATCGTGGCGCAGGCACTCACCGCTGCCCGTGAGGCCGCCGGCGTCGGCGTATCACTGCTCGGCCTCGACGCGATCGCGCACGCCGTGCTCCGCGAGGCCGGCGCCTCGTCCCCCTTCCTCGGCTACCGCCCGCACTTCGCCCCGACCCCCTTCCCCGCGGTCCTGTGCGCCTCGGTCAACGACGCGATCGTGCACGGCATCCCCACCGCGTACCGCCTGTGCGATGGCGATCTGCTCTCCCTCGACTTCGGCGCCCAGTTCGGCGGCTGGGCCGGCGACTCGGCGATCAGCTTCACCGTGGGGACCCCGCGCCCCGAGGACGTACGCCTCATCGGGACGGCGGAGCGCGCCCTTCAGGCGGGCATCGCGGCGGCGGTCGTCGGCAACCGCATCGGCGACATCGCCCACGCCATCGGCACCGTCTGCCGGAAGGCGGGGTACGGCATCCCCGAGGGGTTCGGCGGCCACGGCATCGGACGCCGCATGCACGAGGACCCGGGCGTGCCGAACGAGGGCCGCCCCGGCCGCGGCCTGCCCCTGCGCCCCGGCATGGTGCTGGCCATCGAGCCGATGGTGATCGCGGGTGGCGACGACGGCTACCACCAGGCGCCGGACGGCTGGACGCTGCGTACGAACGACGGGAGCCGCGCGGCCCACGCCGAGCACACCGTCGCGATCACCGAGGACGGTCCCAGGATCCTCACGGCACTGTGACACCTCGGAGACAGTCCCTGACGTAGATCATTCGTACGATGCGTCGGTGACACGAGAGATCATCGACTATGGACAGTTCGCGGAACGGCTGAGGCTGCGTCAGCAGGGGCGGCCCCGTTGGGAGTTGCTGGAGGCCGTCCAGCGCGAGTGGGGGTACGAGGATCCGGGCGGCGAGCCCGGGCACTCGCGGTGGGGCGGTGAGAACGAGAGACACGGCATCGACTGGGCGCTGCCCGTCCCCGAGGCCCTCAACGAGTGGTGGGACTCGCCGCTCAACTCCTTCGCCTTCAAACCGCGTCTGTACTGGGTCCACACGCAGTGGCCGCCGAAGATCTCCGAGCTGGACGTCGCCCCGGGGAGCGAGCTGTTGACCACGGGCTCAGGTGGCGACCGCCGCGTCTGTGTGTTCATGTCCGAGTACCACCACAGCCACGAGTGGGGCTATCTCGCCGCCGACGCCGAGCTGCCCGACCCCCGTGTCGTCGTGAGCGTCGGTGGCGAGTGGGTGGTGCAGAGCCGGTCGCTTTCGGAGTTCCTGACGCAGCTGGCCTTCGAGCGGCTGCCGGCGCAGTACGGCTGGACGCTGCGGGTGCGCCGCGCCACCGTCGACGCCGACCCGGAGATCGTCCGGCGCCTTGAGTCCTCGTACCGCGAACTGGGGCTGCTCCCCTGGCAGGAGATGGGCACGGACGCGCTGTCGTACGGCGCTCCCGACGCGGTCATACGGCATGGGCGCGGGCCCGGCGCCGACTTCCGCGTCGTGATCAACGCCCGGACCCGCCAGGCCCTGGTCGACGTCGCCGAGACCCTCGGCGTCGACTGGTCCGGCGACAAGGCGATCCGCCCGCCCAGCGAGGTGCCCGCGCCCCTGGAGGACCTCGGGCCGGTCTCGCTGAGGGAGGGCGACGCCGACGCGCGGGGGCGCTGGTCGGTGGTCTCGCGCGGCCACTGCGCGCCGCCCGAGGTGCCCGGCGCCGCCGCCGCGCTCGTCCGGCCGCCCGGCACCCTCGGTCCGGTGGCCGCCGATCAGGACGCGACGACCCTCGCGGCGGGCGACACGGACGGATGCGTCCACGTCCTGGAGACCGACGACGAGAACCCCGAGACGATCACCCTGGCCCTGCACCGCGCCCCCGTCACCGCGCTCGCCTGTGTGAAGACCACCGGCGGCAGGCGCCTCGTACTGAGCGGCGACGAGAACGGCGTGATCCGCTACTGGAGCACCCGCCGCAAGCCGCTGCGCGCCCCCTTCGCCCGCCGCCGCACACCCGTCCGCGCGCTGGCCGCGGCCCAGCTGGAGACCGGGCCCGCGCTCGCCGCCGCGTGGGCCGACGGTCTGGTCCGGGTCTGGGACATCGGCTCCGACGCGGTGGCCGGGCTGCGCCTGGGCACCGGCATCACCTTCCTCGGCCTCGACGCGGACGGGACCCTGCGCGTCACCGACGCCGACGGCACCTCCGTGCTCCGGCTGGATCCGGCGAAGCTCTGGCCGCACCGCGACCTGCGACTGCGCCTGGACGGGGTCGACTGGGGGTCCCTGTGGACCGCCCGCGGGCCCGGCCGCATGATTCCCGACCTGATCGGCAAGGTCGCGTCGGACGACAAGAAGACCGCCATGGACGCGGTCCACGACCTGTACCGGCTGCTCGTCTCCAAGGAAGCCTCCTCGACCGCCGCGGTCCCCGCGATCCCGTTCCTGGCCGAGCTGATGACGGACCCGGACAACCGGTCGCGCAGCACGCTGCTGCTGCTCATCGCGGACCTCGCCGACGTCCACCAGGCCCGCGGCGGGCGCGGCGACGCCCAGCTTGCGGCGGTCCGCGAGGCGCTGCCCGCCCTGCGGTACCTGCACGACGACCCGGAGTCGTCCATCCGCTGGGCGGCCAACGAGCTGGAGCGGAACTGCGCGGCCTCGCCCGCCCCGTAGGCAGGCGGGTCGTCAGCCGGTGGGGTGCACCACCATCGCCGAGCCGCCGCCCCTGCGCTCCTTCTCCGCCGCCGCGAGCCACTTCCCGCCCGGCAGCCGCTGCACGCCCGTCGCCGCCCCGATCTCCGGGTTCCGCTTGAAGGAGTGCCCGATCGACTCCAGGGAAGCGCGCAGCCCGCTGTCCCACAGGCCCGGTTCGAGCTCGGTCTGTGCGGCGTTGCGCTGGCTCGCGCGCGGCGCGGCGATCGCGTCGACCAGGGGCAGGCCCCGGTCGACGAAGCCCGTCAGGGTCTGTAGAACGGTCGTGATGATGGTCGCCCCGCCCGGCGAACCGAGCGCCACCACCGGCTTGCCGTGCTTGAGCACGATCGTCGGCGCGATCGAGGAGCGCGGGCGCTTGCCCGGGCCCGGCAGGTTCGGGTCGTGCACCGCGGGGTTGGCGGGCGCGAAGGAGAAGTCCGTCAGTTCGTTGTTGAGCAGGAAGCCGCGCCCCGGCACGGTGATGCCGCTGCCGCCGGTCGACTCGATGGTGAGGGTGTAGGCGACGACGTTGCCCCACTTGTCGGCGGCCGTGAGGTGCGTGGTGTTCTCGCCCTCGTACGTGGTGGGGGCCGCCTTGTCACCCGTCGCGCACGCCCTCGGCCGGCGCGGGTCGCCGGGTGCGAGCGGGCTCTTGAGCACCGCGTCGTCCTTGATCAGGCACTCCCGGCTGTCCGCGAACCGCTGCGAGAGCAGTTCCTTCGCCGGTACGTCCTCGAAGGCGGGGTCGCCGACCCAGCGGCCCCGGTCGGCGAACGCGATGCGGCTGGCCTCGATGAAGCGGTGCAGGTACTTCGTCTTCGAGGCCTTGGACAGGTCGGTGCGCTCCAGGATGTTGAGCGCCTCGCCGACGGTGGTACCGCCGGAGGACGAGGGCGCCATGGAGTAGACGTCAAGGCCGCGGTACGTCGTCTTCGTGGGCTTCTGGCGCTTGACGCCGTAAGACGCGAGGTCCTTCAGGGAGAGGTCGCCGGGCCGGGCCACGCGGCCGGACGCCGGGTCGACGGGCGGCTTGTTGACGGTGCGTACGAAGTCCTTGGCGAGCTTTCCGTGGTACAGCGCCCCTACACCCTTGCGGCCCAGCTCGTCGTACGTACGGGCCAGGTCCGGGTTCTTGAACGTGGAGCCGACCACCGGCAGCTTCCCGCCCGGCAGGAACAGCTGCGCCGAGGCGGGGAAATCCCTGAACCGCTTCTCGTTCGACGCGGTCTGGGAGCGGAACGTCTCATCGACCGTGAAGCCGTCGCGCGCGAGGCGTTCGGCGGGCTTCAGGAGCGTGCCGAGCTTTCTGCTGCCCCACGCGTCGAGCGCCGACTGCCAGGTGGCGGGCGTTCCCGGTGTGCCGACGCCGAGGCCGCTGGTGACCGCGGACTCGAAGGGGATCGGCCTGCCGTTCTCCAGGAACAGCCCGGAGTCGGCGGTGCGGGGGGCCGTCTCGCGGCCGTCGATGGTGCTGACCTCGCGGGTCCTGGCGTCGTAGTGGACGAAGTAGCCGCCGCCTCCGACACCCGCCGAGTACGGCTCGGTGACGCCGAGCGCGGCGGCGGTGGCGACCGCCGCGTCCACGGCGTTGCCGCCCTTGCGCAGGACCTCGATGCCGGCGGCGGAGGCGTCCGGGTCGACGCTGGCGACCGCCCCGCCGCGGCCGACGGCGACCGGCACCTTCCCCGTGGCCGCCGACACCTTCCCCGTGGCCGTCGGGGCCTGTTCCGCTGAGCGCGTAGGCGAAGGGGGCGCGGCGGCACCGACCGACACCAATACCCCTCCGACCGCCAATAGCGTCAGATTACGTACGACAGCGCGACGCATTCGTACCTCCAGTCAACAGCCGTCCGCGCAGCGTAACTTCGCACCGGCGTTCGCGTCAGGTCCGCCTCGAACACTGCTCCGAAAGGCCGCTAGCATGCGCCCCCATGACTGAAGACGTGCGCAATATCGTCCTCGGCCTGATCGCGGCCGGCCTCGGTGCCGTCCTTGGCTGGCTGGTGCGCGGCTACCTGTGGAAGCGCAGGCTCCGCCGCAAGCAGGCCTTCTTCGGGCTGCCCGACAACGCCGAGTCGCTGCTCGTGGTCAACCGTGACGCGGGCGGCGGCGAGCTGATGGTGGTGCGCCACGACGTGTCCGCTCTCCTCGAACTCGCCGCCGTCGTCAAGGAGTGCGGGGCCCACTTCCAGGTGGTCGCGCACGACGCGGCCCAGCAGAGCTTCGGCGAGCGCACCGAGTTCTGCGTGGGCAACCCGGTGGCGCACCGCCGCATGGCGGCGCACATGCACTCGCTGCTCCCGGGCGTGCGGGTGAACACCGAGCCGGAGCCGGTCCCCGACCGGGGCGCGTTCCAGATCGGCGCCGAGCGCTACCGCCTGGAGGCGGGCCTGACGGAGTACGTGATCCTCGCGCGGCTCACCGCCGACCAGGGCCAGGACGCGCGGCCCGTCTTCCTCTTCTGCGGCCAGCGCGCGGTGACCAGCCAGGCGGCGACCCGCTATCTCGCCCGCCACCACGAGAAGCTCGCGCGCAAGCACGGGAACAGCTCCTTCGTGCTGCTTCTGAAGGTCGTCAACTCGCAGGCGTACGGTCCCGACGTCGTCGAGCTCGTCGCCGATGTGACACGCGCCGCCGAGACGCCGCTGCCCGCGCCGGTCCGGGCCTCTCATCGCGCCAAGTGATCCAGCCATCGATTTCCGGACATCAGGCAACCTGTCCGGGTCCTACGCCCTCTTTCCATGCGGTCCACATTCGCATGGAGGTACGTTTCCTTGTCCCCGCAGAGCTCTTCGAGCCGCCGACGCCCCCTTCGCACGCGCCACGCGGCTGCCGCGGGCCTCGCGGTGCTCGCCGCCGCCCTGACCGCCTGCTCGGGCGGCAGCGGCTCCTCCGGGTCCGACAAGGCCGCCGAGAAACCGAAGATCTCGGTGAACCTCACGGGGCAGCGGGCAAAGGCGGGCGGCCCGGTCACGGTGAAGCTGGCCGAGGGCAGGCTGACGCAGGTGACCGTCGCCGACGCCAAGGGCGCGAAGCTCCCCGGCAAGGTCTCGGCGAACGGCACCACCTGGACGTCCCTGCGCACGGCGGCGCCCGGCACCGCGTACAAGGTCGAGGCGGTCAGCGACCGGGGCGGCAGCGCGCGCACGTCCTTCAGGACGGCCGCGCCCGACAAGGTCAACAAGGTGACGCTCGCCCCCGGCAAGGACACCACCGTCGGCATCGCCCAGCCCCTGTCGATCACCTTCGACCACCCGGTGAAGAACAAGGCCGAGGTCGAGAAGCAGCTGAAGGTGACGACCTCGAACGGCACCACGGGCGCCTGGGGCTGGATCAAGAACTACGACGGCAAGGACCGCGCCGACTGGCGCCCCAAGGAGTACTGGAAGTCCGGCACGAAGGTGAAGCTGGACGCCCGACTGAACGGCGTCGACTCCGGTCACGGCGGCGGCTGGTTCGTCCGCGACTACGCCACCGGGTTCACGGTCGGCAGGAGCCAGGTCGTGAAGGTGGACCTGGACAGCAAGACCGCGACGCTCGTGCGGGACGGCAAGACGGTCAGGTCGCTCCCGATGTCGGCCGGCACGCCCGGCGGCGAGAAGGCCTCCTGGGGCGGTACGTCGGTCCTGATGTCGAAGGAGGGCACGATCAACATGCGCTCCGAGACGGTCGGCCTCTCCGGCAGCGACAGCTACGACAAGATGGTCGACTACTCGATGCGCCTGACCTGGTCGGGCATGTACGCGCACGCGGCCCCGTGGAACGTCGCGTACTTCGGCAACACCAACCACAGCTCCGGCTGCGTCGGCATGAGCACCGGTGACGCGGGCTGGCTCTACGGCCAGGCCCGGATCGGCGACCCCTTCGAGGTCACCGGCAGCGGCTCGAAGGGCGTGCCCGATCCGGGCAACGGTTACGGCGAGTGGAACGTCTCCTGGTCGGACTGGCAGGCCAAGAGCGCGCTGCACTGACGGTCCACTCCTCAACAACCGTTACCGAGGCGTAACTTACCGACGGGTTACCCTCGGTAAAGCGTCGAGGTTACCGTCGGGTCACTTTCTATCGCACGAGCGAGGAGTGACCCGTGGGACTGCCGCACCATGCCTTGCGTACGACCACCGTGGGAGCCGTGTCGGCGACCCTCGTCGCCGGGGCCGCCTTCGGCCTCGCCCCGGCGGCGCAGGCGGCGCCCGCCGCCGAGCCGCGGGCCGCGAGCTCCGCCGACGTGCGCTTCGTCGACATACCCGGCGACGGCGGCACGGTCCTCAAGGCCAACGTCTTCACCCCCAAGGACGCGAAGCCCGGCGCCGGGACGACGTATCCCTCGATCGTGCTGCCCACCAGCTGGGCCATGCCCCAGATCGAGTACGTCGCACAGGCCCAGAAGCTCGCGGACTCCGGCTATGTCGTGGTCAGTTACAACTCGCGCGGCTTCTGGCAGTCCGGCGGCGAGATCGAGACCGCGGGCCCCAAGGACATCGCCGACGCCTCCAAGGTCATCGACTGGACCCTCGCCAATACCCCGGCCGACCCGTCGAAGGTCGGCATGGCGGGCGTCTCGTACGGCGCGGGCATCAGCCTGCTCGCCGCCGGGCACGACAAGCGGATCAAGGCCGTCGCCGCGCTGAGCGGCTGGGGCGATCTGATCGACTCGATCTACAGCGGACGCACCCAGCACGTCCAGGCCGCCGCCCTGCTCGGCGGCGCGGGCGCCCTCACCGGCCGTCCGAGCCCCGAACTCCAGCAGACGCTCAAGGACTTCCTCGGGTCCAACCTGGACAAGGAGGACGAGATGATCGCCTGGGGCGCGAAGCGCTCCCCCGCGACCCACCTCGACCGGATCAACAAGAACGGCGCGGCCATCATGCTCGGCAACGCCTGGGGCGACACCCTCTTCCCGCCCAACCAGTACGCCGAGTTCTACGAGCGGCTCAGCGGCCCCAAGCGCCTGGAGTTCCGTCCCGGCGACCACGCGACGGCGGAGGCCACCGGCCTGCTCGGTCTGCCCAACGACACCTGGACCTCGACGCGGCGCTGGTTCGACCACCACCTCAAGGGCGAGGACAACGGCATCGACAAGGAGCAGCCGGTCCAGCTCAAGTCCCGCTCGACGGGCGACTACGAGGGCTACCCGGACTGGAAGTCGGTGGGCCCCACCCGCGAGAAGATCGCCATGGCGGGCTCCACCACGATCCGTACGAACGTCGACTCGGGCGCCAACGGCGGCATCGCGATCCTCTCCAACGCCCTGGACCAGTTCCTGAAGATCCCGCCGACGGCCTCGGTGCCGCTGCTCCCGCGGCGCTACACGGGCGTGTGGCAGTCGGAGAAGTACGCGGAGGGCCGGCGGGTGCGCGGGACCGCGAAGCTGCACACCACGCTCACCAGCACCAAGGAGAGCGGCACCCTCGTCGCGTACCTCTACGACGTGGGCCCGCTCGGCCTCGGCAAGCTGGTCAGCAATGCGCCGTACACCTTCCACGGCAAGACGCCCGGCAAGCCGTTCGGCGTGGACCTGGAGCTGTTCTCCACGGCCTACGACGTACCGGCAGGACACAAGCTCGCCCTGGTCGTCGACACGGTCGACCCGCTCTACATCGAGCACAACCCGTCCGGCGCGCAGCTGACCTTCTCCTCACCGGCGGCGGACCCGTCGTACGTGTCCGTCCCCCTGCGCGAGCAGTGATCTCCGGCTGCCACCGGCCAGGCATGGCCCTACGAGCTACTGCGCACCATGCAGCAGCGTCCCTGGTTCGGCCGGCGCGACTTCCGCGGCCTCGGTCTTGGGATTGCGCCGCTGACGCCTGGACACCCACTGGGCGAACCATGACAGCAACATGCACATCCCGATGTAGATCGGTGAGATCACCATGACCACGGGGATGAAGGGCAAATCGTAGTCGAGATTCGACGCGATCAGCTTCCCGGCGTGGAGGAACTCCTCGTAGGTGATCAGAAAACCCAGCGAGGTGTCCTTGAGGGCCACCACCAGCTGGCTGATGATGGCGGGCAGCATGGCGCGCAGGGCCTGGGGCACGAGGACGTAACTCATGACCTGGGTCTTGCGCATGCCCAGCGCGTACGCGGCCTCCTTCTGGCCGCGTTCCACGGAGTTGACGCCCGAGCGGAAGACCTCGGCGAGCACCGAGCCGTTGTAGAGCGTGAGTCCGGCGACGAGCGCGGGCAGCGGCTGCACCTTCAGCGCCACGAAGACGAAGAAGATCATCACCAGGACGGGCATCGCGCGGAAGAACTCCACCAGGAGCGTGGCCAGCCAGCGCACCGGACGGTGGTCCGAGAGCCGCCCCATGGAGAGCAGTCCGCCGAGCGCGAGCGCGAGGACCGCGGAGATCGCGAACGCCTTGAGCGTGTTGCCGAGCCCCCGCAGGAGCAGTTCCTGGATGCCCCGGTACTCGAAGGGCGTCCACTTGGTGGAGGTGAACTGGTCGGTGTCGAACAGCAGATACAGGATCCAGCCGACGAGGGCGAGCACGACCAGGGTGGAGAGCAGTCCGTAGAGCCTGTGCCGCCGCACGGTCTTCGGCCCCGGGATGTCGTACAGGGCGGTGGAGTCGTGGCTGAGGGCTTTCATCGGGCGACTCCCCAGCGCTGTTCGAGGACATGGAAGACCGCGCTGATGGCGAGGGTGATGACGAGGTAGCCGAGGGCGATCCAGACGAAGGTCCAGACGATGTTGTAGCCCAGCTCGTTGAGCGTCTTGTACGTGCCGAGCAGTTCGGTGACGCTGAACGCGCCGGCGATCGCGGAGTTCTTGGCGAGCGCGATGAGGTTGGAGCCGACCGGGGCGATGACGGACCGGAAGGCCTGCGGGAGGATCACCATCGACAGGGTCTGCCCGAAGCTCATGCCGAGGCTGCGGGCGGCCTCGCCCTGCCCCCGGGGCACGGTGTTGATGCCGGACCTGAGCGCCTCGCAGATGAAGGCGGAGGTGTAGCAGCCGAGGGCGAGCACCGCGAAGACCTTGAAGGGCAGGACGAGCCCGAAGCGGGGCAGGCCGAGCAGCACGGCGAAGAAGAGCAGGGTGAGCGGGGTGTTGCGCAGGACCGTCACCCAGACCGTGCCGAAGGCCCGGAAGGAGCCGACGGGCGCGACGCGGAACGAGGCCATGAGGAAGCCGAGCACGAGCGCCAGGACCGAGGCGTAGACGGTGAGTTCGACGGTGCCGAGGAAGCCCTCGCCGAACGTGGAGAAGTTGTCTGTCAGTACGTCCACGACGCCTCCTCAGCTCGCCGGGTAGCGGTCGATGGCGGGCGGTTTCGGCGCGGGCACTCCGGAGAGGCCGAGCGTGGCGTCGTAGGCCTTCTTCCAGTCGCCGTTCTTCTCGCCGGCGGCGAGGGCGTCGTCGACGGCGAGGCGCAGCGCGTTGTCGCGCCGGGGCACCCCGATCCCGTACGGCTCCTCGGAGAACGGCTTGCCGACCACCTTGAGTTCGTCGGGCACCTTGGCGGCGTAGCCGATGAGGATCGCGTCGTCGGTGGTGACGGCGTCGACCTGGTAGGTCAGCAGGTTGTCGACGCAGACGGAGTACGTGTCGTACGCGACGAGGGTGGCCTTCGGGTAGTCCTGCTTGATGCGCTGGTAGGGGGTGGAGCCGGCGGCCGAGCAGACGCGCTTGCCGTCCAGGTCGCCGGGGCCCTTGATGTCCTTATCGTCGTGCCGCACGAGCAGGCCCTGGCCGGCCATGTAGTAGGGGCCGCCGAAGCCGACGAGCTTCTTGCGGTTGTCGTTGATGGTGTAGGTGCCTACGTAGTAGTCGATCTGCCCGTTCTGCAGGGCCGTCTCGCGGTTGGCCGAGGCGATGGTCCTGAACTCGATCTTCTTGGGGTCCAGGCCGAGGGAGGCCGAGATCATCTTGGCGATCTCGATGTCGAAGCCCGAGTAGGTGCCCGTCGCGGGGTCCTTCTCGCCGAGATAGGGCTGGTCCTCCTTGGCCCCCACGACGAAGCGGCCGCGGCTCCTGGCCTGCTTCCAGGTCCCCGACTCGGGCAGCTGGAAGCCGGTCGCCACCCGGTACTTGGGCAGCTCCTCGGCCGCGGGGCCCTTGGTCGGCGGGCTGCCGTCCTTTCCGCAGGCGGCGGAGGTGAGCGCGGACAGGATGAGCGCCGCCACGAGCCGGGTCGTACGCGTCGTACGCATGGTGTGTCGCTTCACGAGCACGTCGCCCCCGTCAGTGCTTGAGGATCTTGGAGAGGAAGTCCCTGGCGCGCTCGCTCTCCGGGTGGGTGAAGAAGTCCTCGGGGGCCCGGTCCTCGACGACGCGGCCGTCGGACATGAAGACGACGCGGTTGGCGGCGGAGCGGGCGAAGCCCATCTCGTGGGTGACGACGACCATGGTCATGCCCTCGCGGGCGAGCTGCTGCATGACCTCAAGGACCTCGTTGATCATCTCGGGGTCGAGGGCCGAGGTCGGTTCGTCGAAGAGCAGCGCCTTGGGGTCCATGGCCAGTGCGCGGGCGATGGCCACGCGCTGCTGCTGGCCGCCGGAGAGCTGCGCGGGGTACTTCTCGGCCTGCGAGGCCAGGCCCACGCGCTCCAGGAGCTCGCGGGAGCGGCGGTCCGCCTCGTCCTTCTTGCGGCCCCGCACCTTGGTCTGCGCCAGCGAGACGTTCTGGAGAACGGTCTTGTGCGCGAAGAGGTTGAAGGACTGGAAGACCATGCCGACTTCGGCGCGGAGCCTGGCGAGTGACTTTCCCTCGTCGGGCAGGGGCTGCCCGTCGAGTCTGATCTCCCCGGACTGAACGGTCTCCAGCCGATTGATCGTCCGGCACAGTGTCGACTTGCCCGACCCCGACGGGCCGATGACGACGACCACCTCTCCCTTGCCGACGGTGAGGTTGACGTCCTGGAGGACATGCAGCTCCCCGTAGTACTTGTTCACATCACGCAGCTCGATCAACGGATCGACGGCCATGGCAAGACCTGCCCACTCTCAGCTGTGTACGTCCGCGCAAACTATCCACGTGAAAACGGGACTTACTGGACGACACGCTCGTATGGGCATTAACCGTATTTGAGGCAACTCCGATTACGTTTCGGCGGTCTCTGCGTATTACGTTTCGGCGACCTCGGCGTAGATCTGTGACAGCTCGGGCGCCCCCTGCACCGCCCAGTCGAGCCCCGCCTCGACGACCGGGATGTCCCGTCCGGACTTCAGCCGCACGACGGGACTGCCGCCGGGCCACACGTGCCAGGTGGCGCCCGGCACGGTCCGCACCACGACCGTCCCCAGATAGAGGCCCGCGTCGTTGCCGAGCCACGGCAGCAGCTCCGGGTCGTCGCGCCAGCGGGGCAGGAGCTGGTCGAGGGCGGTCAAGGACGCCGGGGAGTCGTCCAGTTCGAGCCCGGCCACGGCCGCCTGGGAGCGGAGCAGCTCGCACTCGGACAGCAGCGCGGCCACTCCTTGCGGATCATCCTCGAAGACGGCCGCGAGCCCCTCGCCCGCCGGCTCCGCCGCGGAGTGCTGCCTGCGCCACTTGCCGAGGAACGGGATGTTCATGATGGCCTCTCCGTCGCACCCGGGAGCGAATGTCCACGTTCACCAGAATGTATCTGGTGCAAGTTGATCACGGAATCCGATGCATCGCTCCGCGCGCGGCGAGGTCCGGACCGACGCTCACAGCAGCCCCAGGTCACGGACGCGCGGGGCGGCCCGGGTGCGGTCACGCAGGGCGAGACGGCTGAGGAACCGGGAGACATGGTTCTTGCCGGTCCCCCGCGAGAGCGACACCGGTCGCGCGGAGGCGTTCGGGCGGGTGCCGGACGGGGCGAGGGAGCCGGCGCCGCACGGGCCCACCGCGCACACGGAGATCGCCGAGGAACTCTGTCTCAGCGTGGCCACCGCCAAGACGTATCCGGCCCGTCTCCTGGCCAAGCCGGGTGCCAGGGACCGGGTCCGGCTGGTGGTCCTCTCCTACGAGACAGGGCTGGTGTCGGCGGGCCGGTGAGCGCGTCCAGGTGAGTTCACGCCGTGTCCACGCGCGACTCATTGACGTGTCTCTGACGTCTCCTTAGCTTCGTGGCGCATCTGTCATCACGTGGGAGGGGACTGTCGTGCGCCGACGTATCCGGGGGGCGGCCGTCGCGCTCGCCCTCTGCACGGGCATCGTCCCCGTGGCCACCGCCGAGGCCGGGGCCGCGGACGCCGCTCCTGACAGACCCCGGCCGCTCCCCCTGGAGCGGCTCTTCGACAACAGGGCGGTCAGCGACGACGCCCGGCCCGGCGGCGCGGACTTCGACGGGGCGGGCGGGTCGCTCTCGGCGCGCGACCTGACGGCGGCGGGCTGGACTCCGGGGCGGTCCCTGGGGGTGGACGGCGCCCGGCTGACCTGGCCGCGCACGGAGCCCGGCGAGTCGGACAACGTGCGGGCCGACGGCCAGTCGGTGCGGGTGCGCGGCCGCGGGGACGCCCTGGCCTTCCTGGTCGCGGGCACGGGCGGCGAGGCGAGCGGCACGGGCACGGTGCGCTACCGGGACGGCTCGCGGGGCGGCTACCGGCTGACCGCGCCGGACTGGCGTTCGGGCCCGCTCGCCACGAAGTCCGTCGCCCTGCCGCACATCAACACGCCCGGCGGCCAGATCGTCGAGAAGGCGCGGTTGTACGTGGTGACCGTGCCGCTCGCCCGGGGGCGCGAGGTGGCTTCGGTGGAGCTGCCGCGGGATCCGGGCGCCCCTGACCTGCATGTGTTCGCCCTGTCGGTGCGGGCGCCCGCCAAGGGGTGGACCGGCAGCTGGTCGGCGTCCACCGCCGGGTACACGGCCGTCGGGCCCTGGAGCGACCGCACCGTACGGCTCGTCGTGCACACGAGCACGGGCGGGCCCCGGGTGCGCGTCCGGCTCGACAACACCTTCGCGGCGGCTCCGGTGCGGATCGGCGGCGCGACCGTGGCGGTGCAGAAGGCCGGGGCGCGGGCCAAGGGCGAGCCGCGGCGGCTGTCGTTCCGGGGCCGGACGGGCACCGAGATCCCGGCGGGCGCCCAGGCGTTCAGCGATCCGCTCGGCTTCGACGTGCCCGCCGACGCGAACCTGCTGGTGAGCTTCCATCTGCCCGGCCCCGTGGCGACGGCGCCCGTGCACAGCCAGGCCATCCAACGCTCGTATGTCAGCGCCCCCGGTGACCACGCGGCGGACGGCTCCCCGGCGGCGTACACCTCGACGATCACGACGTTGCCGCTGCTCACCGGCGTCGACGTGGGCGGCGGGCCCGGCTCCGTGGTGCTGCTCGGCGACTCGATCACCGACGGCGTGAAGTCGACGCGGGACGCCAACCGCCGCTGGCCCAACGTCCTGGCGACGCGCCTCCTCAACCAGTCCGACGTGCCGCGCTACGGCGTCCTCAACCAGGGCATCTCGGCCAACCGCGTGATCGCCGACCGCTACCCGGGCGACGGCGTCTCCACCGACACCGGCGGGGTGAGCGCCCTGCACCGCCTGGACCGCGACGTCCTCGCGCAGACGTCGGCGCGCACGGTCGTGGTCTTCGAGGGCGTCAACGACGTGCGCTGGGGCACATCGGCGGACCAGGTAATCGCGGGACTGCGGGAGATCGCGGACCGCGCCCGGTCCCGGGGGCTGCGTGTCGTGGCGGCGACGATCGCCCCCTGTGAGGGGGAGTCGCTCTGCACGGCGGCGGCGAACGGCCGACGGGAGGCGGTCAACGCGTACCTCCGCGAGGGCGGCGACTTCGACGCCGTGCTGGACTTCGACGCGGTGCTCCGTGACCCCGCGCACCCCGCGCGGATGCTGCCCGCCTATGACAGTGGGGATCACCTGCATCCCGGGGACGCGGGGCTCGCGGCGCTGGCCTCGTCGGTGGACCTGCGGAAGCTGGCGGCCTGAGCCAGGGGTCCAGGCCCTCTGGCCGGGGGTCAGACGTCCAGGTCCACGACGACCGGGGCGTGGTCGGAGGCGCCCTTGCCCTTGCGCTCCTCGCGGTCCACGTAGGAGTCGGTGACGGCCTTCGCGAACGGTTCGTTGCCGTACACCAGGTCGATGCGCATGCCCTTGTTCTTGGGGAAGCAGAGCTGGCGGTAGTCCCAGTAAGTGAACGGGTGGTCGTACTTGAGGGGGCGCGGCACGATGTCCGTCAGGCCCGCCCCCCGGAGGTCGGCGAGGGCGGCGCGCTCGGCGGGCGTGACGTGTGTGGAGTCCACGAAGAGCGACGGGTCCCAGACGTCGTCGTCGGTCGGCGCGACGTTGTAGTCACCCAGTACGGCGAAGGGCCGCGAGCCCGCCGCGTCCCCGGCAACGGCCGCCTTCAGGGCTTCGAACCACTGGAGCTTGTACGCGTAGTGGGCGTGCTCGACCTCACGGCCGTTGGGCACGTACACCGACCAGAGGCGGACCGGGCCGCAGGTCGCGGAGATCGCGCGGGGCTCCTCCACGCCGTCGTAGCCCGGATCGCCCGGCAGGCCCTTGACCACGTCTTCGAGGCCGACCTTGGAGATCAGCGCGACGCCGTTCCACCGGCCGGTCGCGTGGACCGCCGACTCGTAGCCCAGCTCGCGCAGCTCGGCGGCCGGGAAGCTCTCGGCCGTCGTCTTGGTCTCCTGGACGCACAGCACGTCCGGGCCGGTGCTCTCCAGCCAGGCGAGCAGCCTCGGCAGCCGAGCGGTGATCGAGTTCACATTCCAGGTCGCGATGCGCATGTCCCACAACCTACCGGGCGCCACTGACAGTCAGAGTTCGGCCGTCTCCCCCGGCGTCAGACGCAGGTGCTCGGCGCCGCCCAGGGCCCCGATCTGATGGTCGTAGATCGGCCGGGCGAGGTCGGTGAGGAGCGCGTCGTGGATGTCGTAGGCCCGCTGCGGCCCGACCTCTCGTACGTAGTCGATGACCTCGGAGATCTTGCTCCAGGGCGCCATGACGGGCAGCAACAGCGTCTCCACCGGCTGGTCGGGGACGGTCAGGGCGTCGCCGGGGTGGAAGACCGAGCCGTCGACCAGGTACCCCACGTTGGTGATGCGCGGGATGTCCGGGTGGATCACGGCGTGCAGCTCGCCGTGCGCCTGGACGTCGAACCCGGCGGCCGTGAACGTGTCGCCGTGCCCGACGGTGTGCACCCGGCCCGGAAAGGCGGCCGCGACCTGGTCCGCGACCGACTTCAGGGTCCAGATCTCGGCGTCGGGGCGGGCCTCCAGGGCGGCCCGCAGCCGGCCCTCGTGGAAGTGGTCGGGATGCTCGTGGGTGACGAGGATCGCGTCGGCGCCGACGGCGGCGTCGTCCTCGCTGAAGCCGCCGGGGTCGATGACGAGCGTGCGTCCGTCCTTTTCGAGGCGCACGCACGCGTGGGACTTCTTTGTGAACGTCATGCGCTTCGCGCGCGCGGGAGCGTTGTCCGCGGGGATCGTCATGCCAGTCATCCCCCCATCCTGCATCCGCCCGTCCCCATCCTGCATCCTGCTACTCCTGGGGCGTGGTTTCCTCACGGATCACGGCCTGGGCGACCTTGAAGGCGGAGTTCGCCGCGGGCACGCCGCAGTAGACGGCGGCCTGGAGCAGCACTTCCTTGATCTCGGCCGGGGTGAGGCCGTTGCGCAGGGCGGCGCGGGTGTGGAAGGCGAGCTCGTCGAGGTGGCCGCCGGCGACGAGGGCGGTGAGGGTGACGCAGCTGCGCGAGCGGCGGTCCAGGCCGGGGCGGTTCCAGACCTCGCCCCAGGCGTAGCGGGTGATGAGCTCCTGGAAGTCGCCGGAGAAGTCGTCGGCCGCGGCGAGGGCACGGTCCACATGGGCGTCGCCGAGCACCTCGCGGCGGACCTTGAGGCCCGCCTCGTACGGGTCGTGCCGGACGGTGCCGACCACGGCCTCGGGCTGCTCCGCCGGGCCGATCGCGGCCACGGGAGCGACGGGCGGCGGGGACAGGACGGGCTTGACGGGCGGGGGCGTGATCGCCGCCTGCGTGTCCTCCCAGGCCGTGGAGAAGTGGCGTACGAGGAGATCGGTGACCGCGGCGGGCTGCTCCACGGGCGCCAGGTGCGAGGCGCCCGGCACGACGGCGAGCCGCGCGTCGGGGATCCCGGCGACGAGGGTGCGGGCCTCGCCCTGCCCGGTGACCTGGTCCTCGGAGCCGACGAGGACCAGCGTGGGCACGCCGATCCTGCCCAGCTCGGCGCGGACGTCGAAGGCGGCGAGGGCCTCGCAGGCGGCGATGTAGCAGCCCGGGTCGGTGGTGCGCACCATCTGCACGGCCCAGTCGGTGATCGCGGGCTGGGCGGCGGCGAAGCCGGGCGTGAACCAGCGGTCGGGCGCGGAGCGGGCGATGGGGTCCAGGCCGTTGCTGCGCACGATGACCCCGCGCTGGCGGAACTCGTCGGCGGTGCCGAACCGCGGCGACGCGGCGATCAGCGCCAGCGAGGCGACCCGCTCCGGATGCCGCAGCGCCAGCTCGGCGCCGATGGCCCCGCCGAAGGCGCAGCCCGCGTACCCGAAGCGCCGCACGCCCAGTTCGTCGAGGGTCGCGAGCAGCCGCCCGGCGAGCTCCCCGACGGACCCGCAGGGGTGCGCGGGCGCGCCGCCGTGCCCCGGCATGTCGAAGCGGAAGACCCGCCAGTGCCGGACCAGCTCGGGTATCTGCCGGTCCCACATGTGCCATGTGGTACCCAGTGAGGCACCAAGGATCAGGACAGGGGCGTCTTCTGGCCCGTCAAAGCGGTATTGGAGGGTGTTCACTGGTGTCTCACTCACCCGCCAGACCCTCTCATCTGTCACGGCAGCCGCTATGAGCGGGGTCCTGGCCGTAGCTGTTTGACCAGGTGGAAGACCTCCCGGGCCGCGTAGCGTTTGAGACAACGGACGATTTCACGTCGGGTCTTACCCTCCTTGGTCCGGCGCTCGTAGTAGTCCTGGGTGCGCGGATCGACCCGCAGGCGGGTGAACACGATGCGATGGAGCGCAGCATTTGCCCGACGGTCGCCGCCACGGTTGAGGCGACGGACCTGCCGGCGTCCCGAGGAGCGCTCGACGGGGCTGACCCCGCAGAGCGCGGCGAAGGACGCCTCGCTGTCCAAGCGTTCCGGGTTGTCTCCCACCGTGATCAGCAACGTGACCGCCGTGTCCGGACCGATGCCCACCACATCAAGCAGTTGCGGGGCATGGCATTTCACGAGGCGGGCCAGGCGAGCGTCCACCTCCCGGATCTGCTCGGAGAGCTGGCCGATCCGGCTGGCGAGCAGACCCAGCGTGATCCGCGTGGCCTGCAGCACCGACTCCCTGCCGACGTTCTCGCGACTGCTCGCATCGGCGAACCGCTCACAGGTACGGAAGAGTTCGGCATTACCCAGGGGGCCAGTTCTTCCCGCAAGGCGGGGTCAGCAGTGACGAGGACGGCCTTGAGTTGGTTGATGGCCTGGGTGCGGGCTTTGACGGCCGATGCCTTCGTGAGCTTGTACATTCTCGCGATCTGCACGGGCCCGTCGCCCGCTTTCGCCCGAGCACAGGCCCGCCCGCTCAATACGGCTCGCGCCGCGTTCTGGGCATCGAGCGGATCCGACTTGCCGCGCCGACGACGATCAGCCCGGTCCATCCAGTTCACGTCAAACACGTCCACGCCCTGGGCCAACAGATAGCGGGTCAAGGACGCCCCGTAGGAGCCAGTCCCCTCCACCCCAGCCCGCCTCACGACTCCCGACTTCCTGACCCACTTCAGCAGATCCCGGTAACCAACCGCGCTGGCCGGGAACTCGCCGGTGGCCAACACCGCCCCAGCCAAGGAGAGCACCGAAGCCACATGCGCATCACGATGCGTATCCACTCCCAGCACCACCTCCCCCGCCGGACGGCCGACAGCGGGACTTCGAAGCAGGCAACCTACTGGACACGGTCGAAGTCGCCATACCCGTTCCTTCCCAGTCCAATGACGCGTCGCGTTGCCGGTACCGGGCCGCGTCAGGCGGTCAGAATCGTGAGGACGCCACAACAATCGGCAGGCCCCTATCGGGACACGCCCCGCCAGCCCGGCACCAACAACGCACCATCCCCAGCCAACGGCCGACACTATGTGACCGGGACACCTTGGTCAGAAAAGTCATGAGTCAGACCCCAGACTTGGGACAGCACCCACCAATCCTCCCGCCCCTCATAACACCCCCACCCTGGAACACTGAACATGCTCGCCCTCAGCCCTTGGCACATCCTGGATCTGACTCCGGCCGATCGTCATACGGCACAGAAGCCAACATCCTTGTTCAGGTGACTTCACGACCGGGGCAGCGCACCAACGTGCCGACGATCGGGGCCGATCCGCAGTGGACGGCCGAGCAGCGGCGCCGCCCGCTAGCGCTCCAACCCGCCGACCGCGCCCCTACGAGCGAGGTCCTGACCGGAGTTCGCGGAGCCACATGCGGTCCTGTCGGCGCACGGTGACCCCGACCTGAACACCACCCATATGAGGCCGATAGCGGCCCCGACGGCCACGGACAGTGTGTTCTCCACGGTCAGCTCCGCCAACGTACAGCGATGTCAGGCTACAGAGGCCGGCGGAGGCGTCGTACCCGATGAGCGCGCTCACACGCCAAGGGTGCGATGATCCGAACGAAACGGCTAGCGCCTCGTAGCCTGCCGGTCGCCGCCACGGTTGAGGCGACGGTACTGCCGCGCTCCCGAGGAGCGCTCGATGGGGCTGACTCCGCACAGTGCGGCAAACGATGCATCGCTGCCCGGATGCTCCGGGGTGTTCCCCATTGTGATCAGCAGAGCCACGGCCGTGTCCGGGCCAATGCCTACCAATGCGAGCAGCCGCGGGGCATGGCGTTCCGCGAGCCGGGTCAAACGGTGTTCCACGTCCTTGATCTGCTCAGTGAGCTGCTCGATCCGGCGAGTCAGCGGGATGCAGTGACCGGTCGATGCAGGTGGTGTTTAGCCGGCTTGGGCCGGTGTCCTTTCCGTGCGGGTCCGGGGCGGTGCGGCGATGCGTTGTTCCGCGATGCGGTCGGCGGCGGTGCCGGGCAGGATTCCGTCGGCTGCGGCGCGTTCGAGGACGGCCAGGGTCGTCTCGAAGATGCGCTCGGCCTTGATTTCGAGCTGGCGGGGTGTGACTCCCTGGGGTCCGCTGGTCGCCTGGATGACGCCTCCGACGTTCACGACGTAGTCGGGGACGTAGAGGATGCCCCGGTCTGCGAGCTGTTGTTCCACGTGCGGGTGTGTGAGCTGGTTGTTGGCCGCGCCGCAGACCATGTCGGCGGTGAGTTCGGCGGCGACGATCTCATCGAGGGCGCCGCCGAGGGCGCAGGGGGCGTAGATGTCCAGGCCTTTGGTCCGGGTCATGGTGTGGGTGTCGTCGACGACGGTGAGTTCGGGAAGCTCTTTTGTCAGGCGGTGTACTGCTTCCTTGTGGATGTCGGTGACCAGGACGCGGGCGCCTGCGGCGACGAGGTGCTTCGCGAGGAGGTGGCCGACCTTGCCCACCCCGCTGACTCCCACCGTACGGCCCTGAAGGGACGGGGCTCCCCAGCGGTGGAGGGCCGCCGCGCGCATGCCCTGGAACACGCCACGGGCGGTGAGGATCGAGGTGTCGCCCGCGCCGCCGTTCTCGTGGGTACAGCTCAGGGTCCACCGACAGGTGCGGGCGATGACGTCCATGTCCGCCGGACAGGTGCCCACGTCGCAGCCGGTCCTGTACCGGCCGCCCAGGGAGGCGACGAACCGCCCGTAGGCGAGCAGAAGTTCCTCGGATTTGGCGCTGGACGGGTCGCCGATGATGACGGCTTTGCCGCCGCCGTAGGGAAGACCGGCGATGGCGTTCTTGTAGGACATGCCGCGGGAGAGGTTCAGGGCGTCCGATACGGCTTCCTCGTCACAGGCGTACGTCTGGAACCGGGTGCCTCCGACGGCCGGGCCCAGGGCGGTGGAGTGGATGGCGATGACGGCCTTGAGGCCGGTGTGGGAGTCCTGGCAGAGGATTACCTGTTCGTGTTCGACGGCGCCTTGGCCGACGACGGCGAGCGACGCTTTGAGGCTGAAGGTGGTCATGCTGCTTCTCCTGTTCGGGGGCTGGGTGGCAACTGCACCAGCTGAGTGGTGTGCCGCAGGGTGCGAAGTGCCTGGGGCTCGGTGAGTGGGTCAGGCCGAGGCGTCCGTCAGCGTGGCCAGTTCGGCGGGAGTCAGGGTGAGTTCGCTGGAGTGCATGAGCGCGGAGAGCTGCCCGACCGTGCTGGCGCTGGCCAGCGGGGCGGCGACGGTGGGCTGGGCGGCCAGCCAGGCGAGGGCGACGGCCGCCGGTTCGCTACGGTGGGTGATAGCGACAGC
The DNA here is from genome assembly GCF_053589195.1 of Streptomyces sp. NPDC003379. Lineage (NCBI taxonomy): Bacteria > Bacillati > Actinomycetota > Actinomycetes > Kitasatosporales > Streptomycetaceae > Streptomyces > Streptomyces sp. NPDC003379. The sequence continues at coordinate 257,534 of NZ_JBSFRK010000004.1, forward strand.
ATCAAGGGCGTCGAGGACGCGCAGACCCCGGGGAGTGGCGAGATACCGCATGGCTTGACGGCTGCGCGCGCTCCGGACGTCCTTGCCGGGCCGGTACTTGCCGGTCAGGAAGCCTTTGGCCAGGGCGAAGTAGGGCACGGCGGCCAGCCCGTGTTCGGCTGCCGTACGCGCCGGGGCGCCCTCGTACCGGTCGCGGACGATCAGGTTGTAGTGGGGCTGGACGGCGGTGTAGCGCACGGTGCTTTCCCGCTCGGAGAACGCCAGGGCCTCTTTCAGGCGGGCCGGGGAGATATTGGAGGCGCCGAGTTCCCGGACCTTGCCGGCGGCCACCAGCGTGTCCAAGGTGCTCATGAACTCTTCGACGGGCACGCTCTCGTCATCGACATGGGTGTAGTACAGGTCGATGTAGCCCGTGCCCAGCCGTTCGAGGGAGGCGTCCACGGCTTTGGTGATGTTGTCGGCTGACAGGCCGCCGAGCTGCGGGTGGGCGCCCACCTTGGTGGCGACGATGACGTCTGAGCGGTTCTTGCGGGCCGACATCCATCTGCCGATGATGGCCTCCGATTCGCCGCCGGTGTGGCCCTCCACCCACGCGGAGTAGGCATCGGCGGTGTCCAGAAAGTTGCCTCCGGCCTCCGCGTACGCGTCGAGGATGGCGAAGGAGGTGGCTTCGTCGGCGGTCCAGCCGAAGACGTTGCCGCCCAGGGCGAGGGGCGAGACGTTCAGGGTTCCGATCTTCTTCGTGGCGTCCAACGGCACAGGGTCTCCCGTCTCAGGTTTCTCGGTGGGTGTCTCGGTCCGTCTCGGTCAGGGTGTTGTCCTGAAATGTGGCGCGCGCCCATGGGGCCCGGGGCGGCGGACATCAGCGAGGCCGGACGTAGTGCCCGGGCGCCGGAGCGCCGGCCGGGTAGCGCGCGCTGTCCGGCGTACGGCTGGGGACGCGCGGGCCCGAGCGCGAAGCGAGCCAGCGTGTCCACGCGGCCCACCAGGACTCGCTTTTCGGTGCCGCGTCCGCCAGCCAGTCGTGCGGGTTGTCGGGCAGGCGGCCCTGGCGGGTGCGGTAGGTGGCGCGAGGCCGGGGCGGGCTGATGATGCTGCCCACGTGTCCGGAGGGCACCAGGTGGAAGGCGGTCTCGCCGCCCAGCAACCGGGCGCTGCGGTAGGCCGACTCCCAGGGGATGATGTGGTCGCGTTCCGCGGCGACCACGAAGGCATCCTGAGTGACACGGGAGAGGTCGATGGCCCGTTCCGCGAGCCGCAGTCGGCCGCGGGCCAGCGAGTTGTCGGCCGCGATGTGCAGGGTCTGCCGGAACAGGACGCTGGGCACGTCGATGCCGTCTTCGCTCCATGCCCAGATGTCGAAGGGCTGGGGCCGCTCTCCCAGGAGCCAGCCGGAGACGAGCGGCTGCCAGATCGTGTCGGCAGCGCGCAGCAGGTCGAAGAGGAAGCTGATTCTGCCGCCGTCGACCAGTCCCTTGCGTCGGGAGAGGATGCGGGTCACCGCGGAGATTTCTGCATCCGATATCTCTCCGTCGTTGGCGAAGGATGTGTAGTCGAGGGCGGACATCAGCAAGGTCAGCGAGGCCACTGGGGTGTTCCCGGCGGAGAGCCAGCCGGCGGTGGCTGCCGTGAGCATGCCGCCTGCGCAGACTCCTGTCAGATGGACCTGGGGGGATGCGGTGATCTGTCGTACGACGTCCAGTGCGCGCAGTGGTATGCGCCGGAAGTAGTCGTCCAGACCGAGACCGGCCTGCGCGGGACCGGGATTGCGCAGACTGACGGTGAAGACCGTGAACCCTTCGCGTACCGCCCATTCGGTGAGGCTGCGGCCGGGGGACAGATCGTAGATGTAGTACTTGTTGACCCACGCCGGGACGAGCAGCAACGGCACTTGGTGGACGTCCGGGGTCTGCGGTTCGTACTGGATCACCTCCATCAGCTCGTTGCGATGGACAACGCGGCCGGGAGTTGCGGCCAGGTCCTTGCCGAGTTGGAAGGAGCCGGGCGGCATCTTGGCGGGGCGGCCCCGGCGGCGTACGAGGTCGTCCAGGAGGTGGTTCGTGCCCCGCACCAGGCTGGTGCCGCGGGTGGTGACGGCGTGGCGCAGTGCCGCGGGATTCCCGGGGAGGACATTGGTCGGTGCCACCGCTTCAGTGAACAATCGGGCCAGGAATCGCAGTTGCTTACGTCGCCGCGTCGGCAAGTACGGTGCTTCCGCCGCCGCGAGGACGAGGTCGCGCCACGTCAGGTACGACCGCAGGAGCGCCCGGTAGTGCGGCGTGGAGCTCCAGGCCGGGTCCGTGAAGCGACGGTCGTCCACGACTGGCTTCAGCTGGGCTGCCGGGCGCGGTACGGGCCGTCCCTGGCGGCTCCGCAAGCGCGAAAGCAAGGCTTTGGTGCGTAAGGCGTCGGCGCCCTTTTCGTCATCGTCATCGTCGTCGTAAGCGTAGGGCTCACTGCCGCACGGACTCACCGCTCGCATCTCCTCATCCGACCAGCGGAACGGACTGATCCTTGCTCAAATGGCGACCCGCGCGCCGGGCCCTGCCGCGCCTCGCGACTTGGCACCTCGGAAAAGCGTGAGGCGGCGGGACCACGCCTTCAGCGGGTCGTTTCCTGTAAGCGGAACCTAGAGGGTGTGCGCGGGTCTTCGGCAGGCGCTTTTGGAGGGCGCGGTACCGGACCGCCGCAAGGGTGTGCACAAGGCGCGTGAAGGGTGTGCAGGTATCGTTTTGCATTCCTTCGGCACACCCTCTGCGCCAACACCGGCTTCTCTCACGTGGAGAGCCGCGGATGTCGGGTCATTGGGCGCAGCTCGTCACTGCAGGCCAAAGCCATACTGAGCCGTCGTTCGGCAGTCCGGATACCACGGGCCGAGGACCCGGTCAGCGGCACAGCTTTTCAGGCCCGGTGTCCCACAAGAGCTGCTCATGAGCGTTCCGCGGTAAGCCACGTAAGACGGGGCCCCAAAGCGACAAGACCCGTGCCACGGGAATACGTTCAGCGCCGAGGGCCGACGATGCTCCGGCCCTGCATTCCACACCGTCCGCGCTTTCCGCGCCTTCCGCAGCGTCACTCGATCCGGAGGTTCGCTATGCACAGCACCATGTCGGACGTACCGCTTTCCCTGGCCCGCATCCTGCGCTACGGCTCCACGGTGCAGGGGGTCTCCCAGATAGCCACCTGGAATGGTGAGGGATTCGACCGGCGCAGTTACGCGGAGGTGGGCGAACGGGCGGCGTGCTTGGCGCACGCCTTCCGTGACCGTCTGGGCGTACGTACCGGGACCCGGCCGGAGAACGAGCAGAGCGTGGTCGGCACCTTCATGTGGAACAACGTCCGCCACCTGGAGCTGTTCCTGGCCGTACCCGCCATGGGCGCGGTGCTTCACCCGCACAACATTCGGATGCCGGCAGGGCAGTTGGCCTATACCCTGCGGCATGCCCGTGACGAAGTGATCGTGGTGGACGCGGGCCTGCTGGAGACGCTGGCTCCGGTCCTGTCGCAGGTATCGGATGTCGTACGGCATGTCGTCGTCGCGGGTGCGGGTGCGGGAGGCGTCGGCGACGACGCGCGCCGGGCCCTGCCGGACTTCACCGGGGAGCTGCACGACTACGAGGAGTTGATCGCCGCGCGGCCGGGCGACTACTCGTGGGCGGAGGACCTGGACGAGCGCACCGCCGCGGCGATCTGCTACACCTCCGGTACCACCGGAAACCCAAAAGGCGTCGTCTCCAGCCATCGGTCGATCTACCTGCACTGTCTGCAGGTGGCGGCGCCCAATCGGTACGACCTCACTGCGCGCGAGACCCTCTTCCCCATCGTCCCCATGTTCCATGTCAACGCCTGGAGCATCCCGCACGCGGCGTTCTTCACCGGCGCCGGCTTGCTGATGGCGGACCGGCACGTGCAGGCGCCCGCCTTGGCGCGGGCGATCGAGCAGGGGCGGCCCACCCTCGGCGGCGCCGTGCCCACCGTCTGGGCCGCCCTGCTGGACGAGCTGGACAGCCGGCACTACGACACCACGAGCTTGCGCCGGGGCATCGTGGGCGGCGCGGCCTGTCCGCCCGCCCTGATGGCCGCCTACCGCGACCGGCACTCCATCGAGCTGCTGCACGCCTGGGGCATGGCCGAAACCTCGTCGCTCATGGTCACGGCGCTCCCCCCACGGGGTCTTGACGCCGACCAGGAGTGGTCCTACCGCGTCACCCAGGGCCAGTTCCCGGCATCGGTCCGCTACCGCCTCATGAACGAGGGCGTCCTCGCACCGCACGACGGCGCGGCCACCGGAGAACTGCAGCTTTACGGCCCCTGTGTGACCCGGGCCTACCACGGCGGCGCCGACGCACCACAGCAGCGACCGGCCGACAGCTTCACCGCCGACGGCTGGCTGCGGACCGGAGACATCGCCCGCATCACCCCCGACGGGTTTCTGACCCTGGTCGACCGGGCCAAGGACGTCATCAAGTCCGGCGGTGAATTCATCTCCAGCGTGGCCCTGGAAAACGCGCTGGTGGAGCATCCGGCCGTGGCCGAGGCGGTGGTGGTCGCAGTGTCGGACGAGCGCTGGGGCGAGCGCCCGCTGGCCGCCGTATCGCTACGGGACGAGACCGTCGGCGTCGATTGCCTGAGCGACTTCCTTGCCGAGCGCATCGCCTCCTGGATGGTGCCCGAGCGGTGGGTGATCATGGCGGAGGCGCCGAAGACCTCGGTGGGCAAGTACGACAAGCGCAGCATCCAGGACCAGTACGCACAGGGCCGCCTCGACGTCATCCACCTCGGCGGCCGGCGCACCGCAGACACATCTCCCGGGCAGGGCAGCGGTATCGCTGTCTGATCCTGGTACGTACCCGTATCCGGCCGGTCCTACGACGCCCCGATGGCCTGGGCGGATGAGGCCCCTACACCGGATCGGCGGATCATCCGACCGCCCTCGGGCCTACCGCGCCGCCGCGTGGCGAGAACCGCCGCAGAGCGTGTGGCGCTCTCGGGACACCGCGGCGTCAAGAATTTCCACGGCCCACTCCCGCTCGCCTCCGAGGGCGGAGTCCTTCAGCACTGCCCGGCGCAGCCGCACCCACAGCCCCGCCCGCGTCCAAGTGATGAAACGGCGGTGGGCCGTGGCAGGCGAGACCGCGAACGATGACGGCAGGCGGCGCCAGGCACACCCACTGGTCAGAACGAAAACGATGGCCGCGAACACCTCGCGGTCATCGAGCGGAACCGTACCGCCCCCCTGCCGCCGCGGGGGAAACCCGGGAATCAGTGGCACCGCCAGCTTCCATAACCCATTGGGCACCAAACGCTGCGAAAGAGTCCCACCCATAACCGTGAATCATGGCACGTGACACGAAATCCACAATGGGACAAAGCGTCTCATGTGGCACGGCCAAGTCCTCCTCGCGCCCTCGGCGGATCCTGCGTCAATTCCGTTGGGGCCCCTCTCAACTGCTGGTATTCGCCGCAGGACGGACACCAGGTGAGACAAGACTCCGGCCATATCTGCTGGGGTACCCCCGGATCGCACCTCCTCCGAGGCCGTCCGGCGAGCAGGCGCGCACTACCCGCGGTGCCCGCACCACCGGTGCCACCCCACACGCCTGCCGACGCCACCCGACATGCGTCTACCTTCGCGGCAAGGCCAACCGGGTGGGTCGGTATCGAACTGCCGCCCGCCCGAACGTTCATGGCGGCCGGTATAGCGGGCCGGTCCGCTCCGGCCCCCGGGCACGCGGTCCGCCCTCGAGTCGGCATCAGCCGTACCCGGCTGACCGGCGCCGTCCCTTGCACCAGCGGGGACTCTCCTACCCGAGCCGCCGAACCCGGCCCGTTCCGGTGTGACGCACGGCGGCCTCAGAAGGAAGGCACTCATGGCATCCAGCCCGTCCAGTACGACGACCACGGTCATGGACTACCTGCTCAACCGCCTCAACGCGCTAGGAGTGCGGCACCTGTTCGGTGTGCCCGGCGACTACAACCTCGCGGTACTCGACCGGGTCATCGCCCACCCGGACGTGAGGTGGGTCGGGACGGCCGGCGAACTCGGCGCCGCCTATGCCGCCGACGCCTACGGGCGCACCCGCGGCTTCGGCGCGCTCCTGACCACCTTCGGGGTCGGAGAGCTGAGCGCCATCAACGGTGTCGCCGGCGCCTATGCCGAACACGTCCCCCTGCTGCACATCGCCGTCGGACCCACCCAGGAGACTGAGCGGGCCGGGAGCCCGGTGCACCACACCATGCTGGACGGGGACTTCGACCGGTTCGCCCGGGCGCACCGGCAAGTGGTGTGCGCCGATGCCGTCCTGCGGCCGGACAACGCCCTCACCGAGATCGACCGCGTCCTGGCCACCTGCGTACGCGAGAGCCGGCCCGGATATCTGCGAGTGCCGCGCGATGTCGCCCTGGCACCGGCTCCGCCGCACCGGCCGCCAGTGACTGAAGATCCGCGACAGGCCGACCAGACCAGCCTGGAGGCTTTCCGCACCGCGGCCCGGGCCCGGCTGGCCACCGCCGGCACCGTCGCCGTCCTGGCCGACTTCCTCGTGGACCGCTTCCACGCTCGCGACGAACTGGCCGCCCTGCTGACGGCGAGCTCCTTCCCGTACGCGGTCCTGGCATCGGGCAAGACCGTCGTCGACGAAAGCGCCTCCGCCTTCCTCGGCCTGTACGCGGGAGCCAGCAGCCAGGCACCGGTACGTGCCGCCATCGACGGCGCCGACCTGCTGATCCGCGCCGGTGTGCGGCTGACCGACCTGACCACCGGCAAGTTCACCCACGGGTTCAACCCCGAGCGCGGCATCGACCTGGGCATCACGACGGCGAAGGTGGACGACACCACCTTCCCGGACGTGCCGCTGGCCGCGGCGCTGACCGTGCTGACCGAGCTGGTCCAGGAGCGTCCCGCAGGCCGGCCGCCGAGGCACAGGGCCGGACGGCCGACGCCGACCCGGTGGGGTGAGACGGCCGCCAAACGGTCAGCCGGGGCCGCCGTGGAGAAGGCTGCCGCATGGTGCCGGACCCTGTGTCCGGCGATCCGTCCGCTGTCCCAGCGCCGCCTGTGGCAGGCAGTGGGAGCCACGGTACGGCCGGGGCACACGGTGCTCTCCGACGACGGCACCCCACTGTTCGGCATCGTCGATCGCCGTTTCCCCCGGGGAGCACGGTTCATCGGACAACCGATCTGGGCCTCCATCGGCTACGGCCTGCCCGCGCTCCTCGGGGCCCAGCTCGGCGACCCGTCCCGGCGCGGCCTGCTGGTCATCGGCGACGGCGCGGCCCAGCCCACCATCCAGGAGCTGGGCACCATCGGGCGCCACCGGCTCACGCCGATCATCGTCTTGGTCAACAACGACGGCTACACGATCGAACGGGCCACACACGGCCGCAGGGCCATCTACAACGACATCGCGCGGTGGCGGTGGAGCAGAATACCCACCGCCCTCGGCGTGCCTCGCCCGCTCATCCTCAGCGCCCGCACGCCAGCGGCCCTGGACCATGCGCTGGCCCGAGCCGTGGCGACTCCCGACCGCCTCGTGCTGATCCAGGCGTACACCGGCAAGGACGATGTACCCCCGGCGCTCAAGCGGTTGGAAACCAACCGGCCCGACCGGGCTCGGTGGGTCCCCTGACCGGTTTCACGCAGGGTCTTCCGGGCGTGCGGCAAAAGCCGGCCCGCCGTCTGCCGCACGCCGTCGCTGCCGCCGCTTTCTGCGACGTCGACGGCGTGTAAGCAGGCTTCCGTCCCGCACCGCCGCCAGGACGGCATGGGCGGGCCGGACGGATCGCAATTGCTCATACCGCGGCGCGGAGCTGCGGAAGAATGCGAAGGCTGCGCTGCGCACGTCTGCTGCTCACTTCGGGGCCCGGGACCGGGCTACGCCGAACGAGGGCCGGCAGTCGCAAGGGGCGGCTGCCCGGGAGGAGGTACGTTTCGCTCGTGCGGCCTCTGAAGGCTCCTGGCCCGCTCGTCGTGTCCCAGTTGCTTCAGGTGACCACGGAACGCTTCCAGAGCGGCATCGCAGTGCGTGGAGCGAAGTCCGTCGGACTCTTCGAGGGCCTGCAGGGCCGTGTCACAGCTCTCGTCGAGCTCTCCGAGCTGCAGTTGAACCGCCGCCAGCAGCAACAGGCGCAGTGTGCGGCGACGCGTCCGGCCCGGCGGGCAGTCCCGTACGGCCTCTTCTGCCCACTTGGCGGCAGTGGTATGGCGGTCCAAGTCCAGGCAACTGCGGGCCAGTTCCTCGGCCACACAGGAGAGGTCCACCGCGACGATCTGTTCCGCATCGCTTGGTGCGCCCGAACGTTCCAGCGCCTCAAGGGCCCGCCCCGCGGCCCTCTCGCTGGCACCGGCATCGCCCAGCATGGCGTGACCGCGTGCCTCGGTGGCGAACGAGATCGCCGCCACAGCGGAGGGACATCGTTCGCGGGCCCCCTCCCTCGCCACCCGGGTCAGCTGTATGGCTTCGGCCGGGTTGCCGAGGGCGAGCGCCACCTGGCTCATCCCGGACGCCAGGACGTAGGCGCCGAATGCGCGGTCGTCAGCTGCGTGAGCGAGCCGCAACGCCTGTATGTAGTGGCGCTGGGCGAGCCCGGGCCGGCCGGTGTCGCCCGCCATGTAGCCGGCGAGCTCCGCCAGCCGTGCCGTCGCGCCCAGCAGGAGACGCCCGTTCGTCTCGCCGTAGGAGCCCGTCAGGAGCCTGGAGACGATGCCGTTCAGGTACGAGACGACGATGGGACGCACGTGGTGACTGCCATAACGGTGATCGAGACCAGCCAGCGCGGCGGCCGTCGCGCGCACCGCTGTGGTATCGGACCGTCCGGCCATGGTCGTTCCCTGGTGGGCGACGGCCGGGTCCGGGTCGGCGATCAGCCAGTCACGGCTGGGCTGGACAAGCACGGAGGCCGCCAGCTTCTGCCGGGCCAACAACGCGGTGTCCGCGGCGTCATGGCGCCATAACGTGCAGACCTGGCGCAGTGCGTCGGGCCACGCCGGTTCGAAGCGCAGCCCTACGACCGTCGGCATGCTGGTGTCCGTGGCCATCCCGATCTCATCGAGCGTCACCGTCCGGCCTAACTTGCGTTCCAGCGCCTCGGCGATGACAGCGGGCACGCGCCCACGCGGTTGCTGGCCCCGCAGCCAGCGGGCCACCGACGTCTTGTCGTAGTGCAGGTCCAGAGCGTGCTCGGCGCCGCAGGTGTTGACGCGCCGGGCCAATCCGGTATTGGAGCAGCCTGCCTCGTCCATGACGGCGCGCAGCCGTTCGTTTGCTTCCCGACTCGTACGTGTTCGCGTGGGCATAGCCTCGTGTCTCCTTCACGCTGTAGGAGGAAGTCCCTTGCCGTGGTCGGTCCGAAGACGTCCGGGGAGCGCGGGCCGCGCCCCTGCCTTGGCCGCACAGGACCAGACAACGGCAGGCATTTACTCCAGGCGGATACAGCCGCCCGGCCCTGTGTGTGGCGCTCAAATGATGGGCACGGTGCAGTACGGCTCTCACCGCGTACCGGCAGCCATGAGCACCGCCAGGGGTGCGTCGGTTACGGCCCGCTCTGAAGTCCCTTACCGGCAACCGGGCACATGTTCGAGCAGTAACGGAATTCCGGCGACCTCTCGGGCACTTCGAGGTGTTCCCCGGTGTGAATGAAGCGCACGGCCGGCCCACTCCTTTTCCCTTTCTGCCGAGTTCCGCCCGCCGACTGCCTCACCGGATCAACCCGACGCCCACACCAGCGAGCATTCGCACCCTGCTCGGTTCCCAATCCCTTACTCATCGAGCGAACCGGTGACAGTCGCGCCGTCATGACCACCCGGAAATAGCCGCCTATTTTTAGCAGTGCCCGTCACCACGGGTCAACTACAACAACATCATTGGTTCATTTCACGTGGAAATCAAGACGCACACCACGGAACAGCCCCGCACGGACTCACCCTCCCCTCGCGCGCACGTACTGGCCTGGTGAACAGGGGTACGGGCGGTCTCGCCGAGCGGCCGCCACCGCTCGCCCGCGGATCCGAGTGGCCAACCCCCTGGGATCCGGTGCACGGGCTTCACCCTCTCATCCCTCCAATGACGTGCACTTTCAGTCCCCTCAGTCTGTTCTCCACATGAGACGGAGTGAGGAACGCCTTCTTTTGTTGCACTCGGAGCAATGCACGCTCCCGCATATGCCGCTGCACGCAGGCGCGCACAACGCACTCCGCGTACACCTCCGCGCTACGCGCGCGAGCCTGCCAACACTACCCGGTTCGCAGTTACGGTCTCTGTACAAGAATTCCCTACTGATCTCCGGCTCGGCCACGCGGATCGCATTCCACGTTTCCACAACAGCGCCGACCAGAGACGTGAGCTGCGCAAAGCACACGTAATCGAGAAATGGGAGACGCGATGAGCGCACCCAGCACCGAACGAGAACGGGCAGTAAAAGAACACTGGGTCAATGTGGAAGGGACATCCACGCGCTACCTGGAGGCAGGGGCCGGAGAGCCCCTTCTGCTGTTGCACGGCGAGGGCGGTGTCTCCGATGGCTGGTACGACGTTCTCGGACTCCTCTCCGACTCCCGCCGCGTCATCGCCGTGGACCTGCCCGGGTACGGCTACACGGAAGCCATCTCCGACGCCAGTCCACAGACGCTGGCCGCGTTCGCGTGGAAGTTCGCCCACACGGTAGGGGCACACCGCCCCGCCATCATGGGGCAGTCGCTGGGCGGCGCCATGGCCGTCCACATGGCCCTGCGGCATCCGGGCCAGGTGCCGGCTCTGATACTGATCAGTTCCTCCGGCATGGGCCGCGCCGTCAATCCCACCTACGTGGTGCAGGCCGCCACTCCCCTGAGCGACGTGATGGCGCGGCTGGCCCCGGTCATACCGTTCGTCCCGGGCCTGATGGTGGCCGCGACCGCGGTCATGGGGTCCTGCCGCCCCTGGCGCATCTCCCCAGCCTGGTGGCGGAGCCAGACCAGGGCGGTCTCCACGCCCGGCGCCCTCGTCACCACCTTGCGCTCACAGCGCACCGCCGCCGGACTCCTGGGACAGAAGAACCTCCTCCTGCCCATGCTGCCCGAGCTGACGATGCCGACGCTGGTGGCCTGGGGCGTCCAGGACCGGAACGTGCCCTTCTGGCAGGCGTTCAACGCCCGCCGACGGTTGCGGCGCAGCGAACTCAAGCTGGTGCACTGGAGCGGACACATGATGCCGCAGGAAAAAGCTGGCGAACTCGTCAGTGCCGTCCGCCCATTCCTGGCCAGGGCGCGTGCCGGTGCGGAGGACGGGAGTGACGAAGATGAATGACCAAGCCGATGTCGTCATCGTAGGAGCGGGCCTGGCCGGGCTGGTCGCCACGTACGAACTGTCCCGCGTCGGGCGGCGGGTGACTATCGTCGAGCAGGAGAACGAGGCCAACCTCGGTGGCCAGGCGTACTGGGCCGAAGGCGGCTTCTTCCTCGTCGACACCCCCGAACAACGCCGGCTGTGCATCAAGGACTCCCAAGAACAGGCGCTGGCCGATTGGCTGGCCTCCGCCCAGTTCGACCGCGATCAGGAGGATCGGTGGGCCCGCCGGTGGGCCGAGTCCTACGTCTCCTTCGCCGCCGGGGAAGAGCGCAGCTACCTGCACCGGCTCGGGCTGCGCTTCACCCCCATCGTCGGCTGGGCCGAGCGGGGCGTGGGCACCGCCACCGGGCACGGCAACTCCCTGCCACGCTTCCACTACACCTGGGGCAGCGGGCCCGACATCGTACGGGTCTTCCGTGATCCGGTACTCGCCGCGGCCGCACGCGGGCTGGTCACATTCAAATACCGGCACCAAGTCGACGACATCCTCGTCGAGGACGGGAGCGCCATCGGCGTCCGGGGCACCGTCCTGGTCCCCTCCCAGGAACCGCGCGGCCGCCCCTCCTCCCGCGAGAAGGCCGGGGAGTTCGAGATTCGCGCACAGACCGTGCTCATCACGTCCGGCGGCATGGGCGGCAACCTGCAGATGGTGCGCGCCCACTGGCCGACCGACCGCCTCGGCCCGGCACCGGCGTCGATGCTCACCGGCGTACCCGCCCACGTCGACGGGCGCATGCTGCCGATCGCCGAACGCGCCGGCGCCTCGGTGGTCAACCTCGACCGCATGTGGAACTACTCCGAGGGCATGAAGAACTGGGCACCCATCTGGCCCAACCACGGAGTACGACAGCTGTCCGGCCCCTCGCCGCTGTGGCTGGACGCCATCGGACGACGCCTGCCCCCTCCCCTGTTCCCCGGCCACGCCAACCTGCAGACACTGCGGCACACCAACCTGACCGGGTACGCGCACTCGTGGGTCATCATGACCCACTCGATGCTGGACAAGGAGTTCGAACTGTCGGGCTCCGAGCAGAACCCCGACCTGACCGGAAAGAACCCGCTGCTGATGCTGCTGCGGCTGCACAAGAGCTCGCTGGCCCCGATCCGCGCCTTCCTCGAACACGGCGAGGACCTCGTCACCCGTGACCGACTGCCCGCACTGGTGCAGGCCATGAACAACCTCACCCCTCAGGCCCCGCTGGAGTACGAGCGCGTGGAGCGGGAAGTCCTGGCCCGGGACCGCCAGGTCATCAACGACTACAGCAAAGACGCCCAGCTGAAGTCCGTACACGACGCGCGTGCCTACTTGCCCGAACGCGTCATGCGCATCGCCCGCCCCCACCGTCTGCTCGACCCCCGCCACGCACCACTGACCGCCATCCGCCTCCACCCGCTCACCCGCAAGACAATGGGCGGCCTGCAGACCACCCTCGACGCCGAAGCCATACGCCCGGACGGAACGGTCTTCCGCGGCCTGTACGCAGCCGGCGAAGCCGCCGGCTTCGGAGGCGGCGGCCTGCACGGCTACAACGCCCTGGAAGGCGGCTTCCTCGGCGGATGCGTCTTCTCCGGACGCGTCGCCGGCAGAGAACTCGCGCGAAGGCTGGGGTAATTCAGAGCCGCCGCGAGCAGTGCCCGGTTCCCGGCATGTTCAGCCGGGCACTGGGCGCCAAGTACGCGGTAGCACATGGTCGGCTGCGAACGGGCCGGCCAACTTCCCCTGGCCTGCCCTGCAACGGTGCATCCCGTGGCCGTGGGGCAGTACCAGCATGATCCGCTCATGAGCGGAACCGTACTGACAACGGGAGACGCGCCTGTCGCCGCTGGAGCCCCGAGTGATACGCGATGGGACTCGCCCCGCACAGAGCGGCAAAGGCAGCCCCACTGCGCATCCGTTCGATGTTGTCTCCCATGATGACCAGTAAGGTGGCTGCAGTGTCCGGCCCGCTGCCCACTGCGGCGAGTAATTGCGGAAAGTGCGTCTCAACGAGCTGGGCCAGGCGCCGCTCGACTTCCCAGATCTGAACAGGCAATTGCCCGATACGCTGGGCCAGCACGCACGGAGTGAGCCGCGTAGCCTGCTGAATAGAATCGTTGTCCTCGGCTATTTCGCTCAACGCCGCGCAGGCGCGGATCAGCGGCCGGCGGTTCAATCCGGCCAGTCCCTCCGGCAGCGCCGGAGCGGTGGTGACCAAGACCGCCTTCAGCTGGTTGGTGGCCCAGGTGCGAGCTTTGACGGCAGAGTCTTTGGCCACCTTGTACGAGCGGACGATCTGCACTGGCCCATCACCGAGCCCCACCGGCCCGAACCGGTGGAACTTCTCCTATCACCGGGCTCTCACGAGGCTCCCTGTCACGCACTCGCCGCTGCTCTCACAAGCCTCTTCGTGTCACCGGCGAGTCACCAACCCCGTGGACCCCCTCGCACCCTAGGGTCTCGAACTGGACATAAGCGTGGTACCCAGTGAGGCACCAAGGATCAGGACCGGGGCGTCTTCTGGCCCGTCAAAGCGGTATTGCAGGGTGTGCATCGGTGTCTCACTCACCCGCCCGACCCTCTCATCAGTCACAAAAGGTCACATCGCCGGGGTGAACCTAGCTGACCTCAGCCCTCTCGCGACGGCAGGTCCGGACGCTGCCGGGACCCTTGAGAGTCCAGGCGTGTGTTCTCCGGCGTGTACTTGTGACCGCATCGACAACGTCCTCCGAGCACGCGCCCTCTCCCAGTCCCTACGGGCCAAACCTTGCTCGTCGACCAGGGTTTCCTGGTGACTGACTCGGGTGGGACATCGTGTGCAGCGGCACCTGCAAGGCTCGACGCGACCGGCCTGGGAACCTTGCGGATCTCGCCCATCATCAACTCGAACGCCACACTGTGCACAAGATCTGCCCCCCCCTGACAGCAGACTCGGCCGTAGCCGGATGGACCCTCCCGATCGCGGCCACCGGTCACAACCAGCAGCCGGACTCCGAATCTGCCTCAATCGTGCTGGCCATGCAGGGCGGCCAGGGAGCCTCGTGGCGCGCACACGGCTTGCGCTGCAAGAGGGCCGTCTGCCGGCAGGTGGAGCTCCGCGGTGGTCGGTTCAGCCGTAGAGAAGGCGGTGGCGCTCATCGCGGGACCCCCCTCAGGTAAGCGGAAGGTGGCCCGATTAAGCGTGCCGGTCCCTTGCCATGCCTGCCCGCAAGGGGAGTTGGGGGCATGTGGGGGGCGCATGGGAGTGCGTCAGGTCTCGACATGGCCACAAGTCGCACGTATCGAAGTCGATCTATTAGGCGTGCCTTACCTAAGTTGTATGGTGACGCCGTCAGTTCGGCGACAGGAGGGGTACGGGGTGTCCGAAAGCGATGTCCGTCTGGTGGCGAAGGATCTGGACGTCGGGCACGCGGGCCGCCCGGTACTGAAGCAGGTGGACCTGTCACTGCGGGCCGGTGAGATCACCGTCCTCGTCGGCCCCAACGGCTGTGGAAAATCAACTCTCTTGCGCACGGTGGCAGGTCTTCTGCCGCCGATCGGTGGTGAGGTACGCATCGATGACGAGCCGCTTCGGTCGCTCGGGCGCCGCGCCCTGTCCCAGCGCCTGGCGTTCCTTCCCCAGTCGTCGCAGGCGCCGGCCGGGGTCACGGTGCGTGAGCTCGTACGGCATGGACGGTATGCCCATCGCGGCGCCCTCGCCCGGCACACGACCGAGGACACGGAGGCGATCGACTGGGCACTTGAGGTCACCGACGCGGCCCCCCTGGTCGACCGCCGGCTCGATGAGCTGTCGGGTGGTGAACGCCAACGCGCCTGGCTGGCCATGGTGCTGGCGCAACGGGCGGGCGTGCTCCTGCTGGACGAGCCCACCACGTACCTCGACATGCGCCATCAGTTCGAGGTGCTCGACGTCGTACGGCGGCTGGCCCGTGAGCATGCCATCGCCTGCGGCGTGGTGCTGCACGACTTGATGCAGGCGGCGGCCTACGCCGACGACGTCGTGGTGGTCGCCGACGGCGGGATCGCGGCTTCCGGCACCCCGGACGACGTACTCAACCCTGCCGTCATCGAACGCGCCTTCGGCCTCCGCGTCAATGTCGTCCGTGATCCGGAGACCGGATACCTCGCATGCTTCCCTCAGCGGCCCGGGGCCCCCGCCGCCTCCTGAACCTACGGCTTACCCCCCACAACGGTTCGCCCGCATCACCAGTACACAAGGAGAGATTCACCATGCAAAGAATGCTGCGCGCCCTTGCGACGGGCGGTACCGCTGTGGCACTCCTGCTGACCGCTGTCGGCTGTGGGTCCGGGACGGTCGGTGACACGACGGAGAAGAAGTCGGGCGGAGACAAGGCGGCGAGCGGCAAGATCACCGTCGACACCGCACAGGGCAAGGTCACCCTGGACAAGCCCGCGACGAAGGTGGTGACGCTGGAGTGGACGTACGCCGAGGAGCTGGTCGCTCTCGGCGTCACCCCGACCGGCAACGCCGACAACAAGGGCTACGGCACCTGGATCACCGCGAAGGGCGCGGGCCTGTCGGACAAGGTCACCGAGGTGGGTGACCGCAACGAGCCGAGCCTGGAGAAGATCAAGGCTCTGCAGCCGGACCTCATCGTGATCGACAACGACCGGTCGAAAACCAACCTCAAGCCGCTCCAGGCGATCGCCCCGGTGCTGTCGTTCACGTACACCACCAAGCCCCAGCTCCAGACGATGAAGAAGAACTTCACCGAGCTGGCGAAGGCGGTCGGCAAGGAGGACAAGGCCGCCGAGGTGAACAAGCAGATCGACACCAAGGCCGCCGACCTCAAGGGCCGGTTGGACAAGGCAGGCAAGGGCGGTCTGAAGTACGCGCTCGCGCAGGGCTTCACCGCCAATGGCGCCGCCTCGATCCGGATGCTCACCGACGACGCCATCGCTCCCGAGGTGCTCAATCTCGCCGGGCTGAAGAACGGCTGGAAGGGCAAGTCCGACGCGTGGGGCATGACCACGGTCGGCGTCGAGGGCCTGACCAAGATCGAGAAGGACACGACCTTCCTGTACGTCGCCGCCGACGACGACAACCCGTTCACCGGTGACCTCGCGGACAATGCGGTGTGGAAGGGCCTGGACTTCGTCAAGAAGGACAAGGCGCTGCCGCTCGACCCGGGCACCTGGCTCTTCGGCGGTCCGCTGTCGGCGATGCACATCCTCGACGAGACCGGCAAGGCTCTGAAGGTCTGATGGCCTCGGAAGGTCTGACGGCCTCTCCGGCCCGCCTGTTCGGCCGCCGCCCACGAGCTGCGCTCGTGGGC